>JAJDEE010000391.1 GCA_029259975.1 Planctomycetota bacterium | reverse complement strand
TAAGGAATCAGCGTCATGGCAGGTTTCAATCCGTTGGGGTGTATAAATTGCTTCAATCGTCTTCGTCTTCTTCGCTACCAGGCGGCTTGGTGAGGATGTCGTCGACGATGCCGAATTCTTTGGCTTCGGGAGCGGTCATGTAGTAGTCGCGATCGCAGGCAGCACCGATTTCTTCGGCCGTTTTGCCACAGTGGCCAGCTAAGATTTCGTTGAGCGTTGCACGCGTCTTCAAGATCTCTTGTGCTTGAATTTCGATGTCAGAGACTTGACCACCGACTCCGCCATGTGGCTGATGGATCATCACTTTTGAATTTGCCAGCGCGAAACGCTTGTCTTTCACTCCGCCAGCAAGCAATACCGCACCACCGCTAGCAGCAAGACCGACGCAGTAGGTCGCCACTGGTGGCGTAATCATTTGCATCGTGTCGTAAATGGCTAAGGTCGAAGACACGCTGCCACCGGGCGAGTTGATGTAGAAGTGGATATCTTTGCGACGGTTTTCGCTCTGCAGGTAAAGCAGCTTCATCACCAGTTCGTTGGCGTTGCCATCGTAGATTTCGCCTTGCAAGAAAATGATGCGATTTTCTAGCAGCAAATCGCCCAAAGTCATCTGACGCTGGCGCTGGTAGTTGTTCGCCGCCGCTGCCCCTTGTGGGTCAAAACTGCGCGGATCAAAACCACGAGGGTCGCTGCCGGTTTCGAAGGCCAGCGGGGAAAAGTTGGGCGATGTGCTGTTGTTCATTTCAATCCTTTGCGTTTGGCACTTGCGCTTGGGTATAGCGCATTTTCTTATTGGCGAAACCACAAGCAATGCTGAGACATGCAAACGGTGGCTAAGCCGCAAACTCCGTTAGGAAGCTTCCTCTTCTTCCGACTCCTCTGGCTCAGCGACCGCAGCATCTGGAATCGAAGCCGCCCCGTCGCCGCCACCAGCAGCTAAGTAAATGGCTTCTACATCTAGTGGCTCTGGCTCGTAAGGTTGGTCGTTGAATTTGGCCTTATCTTGCACAGCTTCGAGAACTTTGCGCTCGAGAATCTGATTCTGCAACACGTCCATCAAACCACGTTTTTCGATTTGGGCACGGACTCGGCGTGGCGACTCGCCACTTTGCATGGCCATCAAGAAAATTTCCTTCTCGAAATCACCCTCTTCGACCTCAATGTCCTCGTCCTCGGCGATGCGCTCCAGGATAAAGTGCTCTTTGAGGCCTTGGGCCGTTGAGCTGGCGCTGTTTTGCTGGAGCTGATTCTCGCGTGCGCGGATCTCAGCCTCGCTGAAGCCGGAACGTCGTAATTCCATGACAGCACGTTCTAGCTCGCGGGCGCTTTGCCGTTGCAATAGCCCGGGTGGCAGTTCCCACGAAGCCGCCTCGGTCAGCAAGGCGGTGATTTGGCCGCGAATTTTTTGCTGTTGCTCGTATTCAAGTTGACGCTGCAAGTCGGCCTTGATCGCTTCGCGAAGCTTATCTTCCGACTCGAAATCGCCCATCTCTTTCAGGAAATCTTCGGTCAGCTCAGGTAGCTTGAGCTGCTTGACCTCGAGGATTTCGAATTCGGCGTCGACCTTTTGACCACGAAGTTCTTCGGTTGGGGCATCTTGCGTTAGCTCCACCTGGCCAGAGCGTTTTTCGGCAGCTTTGGCGCCTTCCACGAGTTTGTCGAAACCTTCGAGTTTGCCATCGCGGAAGCTGAGCGTCGGGCGGATCCGCAGGACGCGTTCTTCGTCATGTACTAACTGCTTGCCATCGTGCGTGGTAGTAATGTTGACGGTCAGGTAGTCGCCTTCGCTGGCCGGGCCGTCATAAGGCGTGAGTTGCCCGTACCGAGTGAGCATTTTTTCGAGCTGCTGATCGATGTCGTCATCGGCGAAGTCACGCACCGGGCGATCGAGCTTGAGGCCTCGCCACTTCGGCATCTCAAATTCAGGGCGGACTTCGATGTCGAATTCGAAAGTCATCGGCCCTTCTTCGGGCACTTCGACCGCATCAAGATTTAGATCCGGCTCGCTGATAGCAGTGAACTCTTGCTGTTCGCTGACCTGCCCCAGGCTGTCCATGAGGAGCGAACCTTTGATCTGCTCGCTAATTTCTTTCTTGAAGCGGCTTTCGACCAATTTGCGAGGAGCACGCCCAGCACGGAATCCTGGGACGCTGGCGGTCGCCATCAACTCGCCATAAGCGTCGTCGAGATAACGGTCGACATCCTCGCGCGACACCGTCACGGTCACGTGGCGCTCGCAAGCACTGGGACTAGCAACCTCGACCTGGAGATTAAGCTCTTTCGGCTCATCCTTTGCGTCGACGTCCGTGTTTTCGGCCAGTGTATCGGCTTCTAGTGTGCCAGTCTCGGCACCTTCATTTTCTTCGTCAGGCATGTGAAATCGCAAATCGCTCGTGATTCGGTGGTCTGTGAAATGAGGTTCATCCTAAGTCGCTGCCGTGTATCTGTGTAGATCGACTAACGCCTTACGACTAGACAACAAGAGCGGGTGATCGGATTTGAACCGACGACAACAACGTTGGCAACGTTGTGCTCTACCAACTGAGCTACACCCGCAAACCCTCTATTCCCCCAGTATTCCACGACGTCAGCTACAAGCGGCTGAGCCTTCTCTATCGGTAAAATCCCTGGAGATCATCAAATTATAGGACCAGAAGACGCCCACGCAAGGGGACTTGCGGGGTAAGACTGCTTATCTATGTCCAATGAGCAAGCCCCAATGACCAATGAAATCGGGGTTCGGCTTCAAAATTGGTCATTGGGGCTTGTTCATTGGACATTCATCGCATCTGAAGGCCCATTTGATAGGATGGAGGCCACAAGCCGGAGTGCAATGCCTACCCTCACTCGCAATTTTTTGGTTCCCCGATGTTACTGTTCAAAAAGAAATTTCTAGCGGCGATCCGTGCTGGCGAAAAAACGCAGACGATCCGGCTGTGGCGTTGGCGGATGATGAAAGTCGGGCAACGGAGCTATATTCCGGGAATCGGCTATATCCGCATCGATGCAGTAGACGAGGTCCGACTGGACGAGCTGACGGACGAGGACGCGTTGCCCGATGGATTTGCTACGGCTGACGCCCTGCGCGCGGAACTCACGGCGCTCTACGGCGAAAAGATCGCAGCGGGGTATTTGGCGTTTCGCGTGGTGTTTCGGATTTTGGAAGATGCGGAAGCGTCAAAGGGTTCTTAGGGCGGGAGTGTGCAGCAGTGGCACCCGGTGTTATTCGTACTGAGCCGAACATGAAAACCCTTAATGCACTCCGGAAACTTGCCTATTCGGCTATACGTTTTCTTTTGGTCTTTGTAGCAGGATGCTTGGGATTCTTTTTGTGCTACGCCCCGCTTACATACCTTCTCTCTGGGAAAGTTCCCGGTTTGTTCTTGTTGATAGGAGTCGTAGGGACCGCAGCAGCCATACAGCTAGCGAAGCTCGCGGAAAACCGGTTGCCTCGGCTATAGCAACGCTTAATCACAGACCACCTGCTTGGGCCTCAATGTTCGACTCAACTTTTTGGGCTCCCCTAGCTATCAAGCAGTGCCCATCAAGTCCGCTAGAAACGCCCGGACGCTAGAAATCCACTCAAAAACGAGCCGGCTTCGCAGACTGCAATTGCGTGTGCAATTTTTGTCGTAAGTCCAGTTCAGCCATTCTTGTCTTAAGGCGATCGGCAGATAGGAATTTACCGAACATACGCCCAGCGGAAAAAACGACAAAAATTACCGCAGAGGACGCAGAGGATCGCAGAGAAGTTTTTATGAAATCGTCTCCTTCACCTTTTCCTCTGCGTAACTCAGCGTCCTCTGCGGTAAACTCTTTTGTGCTATGTTCATTGAGGCTTCGCGATTCAAAGCCTCTGCACAGAAGTCCAGTGAACACATCGTGAGGTTGGTAACTTCTCATCTGCCGCTCGCCTAACGCTGGAAAATCGGTAGTAGCTGGTTGGGTGCGCCGAGCGTCAGGGCCATCAGGGCGGTCGTGTAGGCGTTGCCGAATTTTGCGTCGAGATGCGCCTCGGGGTTCCAAGATCCATTTTTAGCTTGATTATCAAGAATCACGGCAACGGTCGGCGGGAAAAACTTTCGCCAATGGTTGCCACCCAGCTGATACATGGCTTGGCTCGCGCAGAAAACACTGTAGTGATAGCGATCGTCGATCCAGCCTCTTTTTGAGTAGGGGCGGCATTCATTATATTTTGCAAAGCCCTCCTTGAGCAGCCAGTCCCCTGCAATTCGAGCTTCTTTCGAATCGTGCATGCCGGCATGTGCCATCGCCAAAATTCCTGCTCCAGCCATACCGCGACTAATCTGGTCCACTGGATCCGCCATCAGTGCAAACGTTTGGAATTTCGGCTCGAAGCAACGACGCACATAAGCGACGCCATTCTCGATGGACTCTTTCGGCACTTCAAAGCCTGCATTCTTCGCCGAGCGCAAAAACATCAGCTGCCAGCCAGTGATGGAAAGGTCTGAATCGTAGATTTCATCGAGAAATGGATCTATGTAGCGCCATCCTCCTACGTCGACTTGGCGTCTTTTGGGCCAACGCTGCATAGTGAGCGTCGCTTGCAGCGCATTTTCGATAGATTCCTGGCTCTTCTTCAAATCACCACCGCCCATGGAATAGACTTCGCTCAGTAGCAGCGCAGACAAGGCGTGATTGTAGGCGGCCGTACTGCCCATCTCGTGAGAGATATTACGCGAAATCTTTTTGCCCAGTGGACCGACCAGTGCGAGCACCCCGTTTGGTTTTTGGCAGCTCACGATGAATTGAATCGCGTGCTCAAGTCGCGTGCCGTAGGGACCCTCGCCGGGCAAATGTCCATGAGCGGCAAAGGCCATCACGCACAGGCTAGTTACGCCCGGTTGCCCCTGGGTCAGGGTGGGGAAAGAGCCATCGCGTTGTTGTTGCGAAGCCAGCCATTGTAGGGCGTGCTCGACGCTGTGATCGATGCGTTTCCACTGGGCGGGTGGGAGTACGTCGTCGGTTGTTTGTGCTTGGAGCAGGTTTGCGAAACCACAAGCGACGAGGACGATCGTGAATAGCTGAACGAATGTTATGGTGCGTTGCATGATTTTTCTTTACTCGGTACCTTTGTCCGCGCCGCTCACCTGGCGAAAGTATTGCTCGATCGCACGGCGGTAACGCTCGGGCGGTGCCTTGTCGCGTCCTTGGCGGAGATCGTCGTCGAGTTGCGAGGCGAGGCGGTTCCAGTTGGTCGTTTCGCGGGCTAGGCGAGGCATGTCTTTGACGAGGTCATCGGCTTCGGCCTCTTTCAACGCACGGGCGACGGCGCGTTGGTAGGCGCGATCGAGCTGCCGCTGTCTGCGCAGTTGTTGCTGGCGCATCTGGTTCAATAGCATTCGCCGACCGCCGCCGGTCATGATCGCATTGTCGCCGCCTGGGCGCATCCAGTCGCTCATGATCTGCAAGTTCGAAGGCCGACGCGGAATGCCTAACGCCTCGTTGATGGGCAGCTCTTGTTCTAGTTCACGGAGCAACTCGTCGAGCGTAGGGTCGTCGAGCAGGCTGGCGATCGGATCCCGCACCGGCAGCTTATCGAGTTCTATGATCGCTGCCTCAATCATCTCGTCGTACAGTTTTCCGGCCAGCTCCAAGGCTGCTTGTGCCGACTCTTGACGCGACGTCGCGCGCGACATGCGATTGCGGCGCAGCGCATAAACGGCGGCCAACTGGTTTGGCGCCGCTTGCTCGTCCAGTGCAGCGAGCAAATCGCGGGCCTTTTCGGCAATAGATTGCGGTAACATTCCACCTTCATTTTGCAACAGGCCTGCCATGCGCGATTCGAGATCGGCAAGCTTGCCTGCCAACGAATCGGTTTCCATCGCTAGTCGATATTGGGCCACCTCGGCCGACCGATGGTAGTTGCCTGCCTGTTGTTGCTTTAGCTGTCGAACCCACGAGGACGTTTGCTCGATCAATCGACGGGTTTCAAGAAGCCGATTCGTGGCGAAATAGGCGGTATCGAGTCGGTCTTGGCGACCGCCAATGCGGCGTAACAGCACTTCCAATTGCGTATAAAGATCGTACAACTGCTGGGCACCGTTGGAGATCTGCTCGGCCGCTTCGGCCGCGTCGAAGAGGTGTTCAGGCGATTCACTTTCTTCGTCGGTCGACTCCGTTGCTTCGTTAGCTTCTGTAGCAACAGCGTTCGCAATTTTTTTCGCCCGGATCGATTCCGCGACAAATTGTAGGCCGTCGGTGCTTAGCTCGCGAGTGGCTGTGGCGATCTCCAGCAACACATCAGAGGTAGCCTTAAAGTCGGCATCTTCGACTTCTTTACCCAAGGGCGACCAAGTCTCGAAGCGATCGTGCAGCTCGGCAGCGGAGATGGCGATAACTTGAACCGATTCGATATGTCGCCCCATGAGTATTTTAGCCAACTTCGGACGCTGGTCTGCTTCGACCGTAGCCCAGGCGCGTGTTTCGCGGTTGAGTTCGCCTTGACGTTCGATCAGTCGATCGAGGTTGTTGCGAATGACTGCTTGACGATTGCGTTGTGCGTCGAGATAGCGGCGCAACAACCTTGGGTCGTCCGCCAAAAGACGGGCCAGCTCGGCCCGCATTTCGTTGCGCATTTCCAGCACCTCTTCCAAGCGTTTGAGATCCTCTTCGTCGAGATCGAACTCGGCAACTTTACGACGGTAACGACTTCCCCTGTCGTCATCGGGACGCAGTAACGCCATCGAATCTTCGACGAAAATGCGATACATCTTCTTGATCTTTGCGACCGAATCGGCCATTTTGTACTCGATTTTGGTGCGTTCGAAACGCTCGTTCAGTTGTGTAAGCAACTCGCGCGCACGGACCGTGTGTTGCCAGCCGTTGCGAACCGAGTCGATGCGCGCGACGTCATTCGATTGCAGCGATTTCCAAAAGTCGCGGCGTGCCGGTCCAATGTGCGCCTGGCTGATGTCGACCAGTTGGAGGCCAATGAAGGCGTAGGGCGTATCGTAGGTTTCGCTTTCTAGGCCCTCGACGACCTGGATGGCGGCTTCGATCTGCTCGTCGGCACGCTGGATGTCTCGGTTGTGGCGGCTAGCCCATGATTTGGCGCCGTCTGCGTCGGCATCGACCTCATCGAGGACTGCACGCGATAGCGACTCGGCTTTTTCTAACGCGCGATCGAGTGCTTCTAGCTTTGGAGCAATGGCGATTTCTAGTTTGATGCGTTGTTGACCATCGTAGCTGCCGGCCCAGGTATCGATTTTCAGCCGCATTCGTTTGCTGCTGGACGATTGAGCCGATTCGACATCCAGGCCGCGCCGAGACAGCGGGTTGCCAGGAGAGGACGCCAGCTCTGGGGGTGTTTTGCCTTGAGGTGTCTGCGGTTGCGATGTGCTAGAAATTTTCGATTTCTGATCGGCCGAAAGTCGAGCCGTTGATTTCTGGCCCTTGGGTTTCTGTTCGGCGGAACTCTGATTGGCTGCGTCCTGAACTGTATTTCTTTCTACCTTTGACGTCGTCGGTGGCGAATCTTGAGTCATCTCTTGTTGCTCGGATGCCTCTGCTTGAGACATTTGCTTGCGGCTACTCTCTGAAGACTTCGCAGGCTCAGCGGACGGCTGCGCTGGGTTTGATTTGGCAATGGATGGCTTCGTGTCTTCAGCTGACGCATCTGCGGCACTTTTTGCAGCAAGATCCTTGGTCTCGGATTTCGGCGTTGGCGTTTGTGGCTGGGCGGCTTGTTTTTTTGCTGCCAAATTGTTTGTTGAAGCAGCGTTGGCGTTTGCCGGAGCCGTATTGGCACTGGTCTGTTGACCTGTTTGTCGGCTGGGCTGGGTGTCCGCCATTTCGTTTGTCTGCTTGGCGAGATCGTTGCTCTCGGGAGTTGTCGCGGGTGGCTGCACTGTTATTTGCGTAATATCCGTATCGTCGGCTGCAACGAGATCGGCAATCTCTTGCCTCTGGCCTTGGACCTCTAGCATTTCGACTTTCGAATCTCCTTGGCCACGGTCTTCGCGAACGCGAACCGAAAAGCTCAGCTCCGAACCGTCGGTGGTTTCGTATTTGGAAAGATCGAGCTTGACGGTTGCTTTGACTTTTTGGGCACCTTGCTGTTCATCGAGCGGAATGGGAATGCGGTCGAGAACGACCGGTTTGCCGTCGACTTGTTGGCCTTCGTCATAAACGACCAGTTCGGCATGAGAGATACCGACATCGTCAGTAGCGACAAAAGTAACAGGGATCGACTCGTCGGGACGCACCGCGATTTCGCTGCTGGGGGTTAGTATCTTGACGACTGGTGGGCGGTCGGGGCGGCATTTAATTTCGCACTTGGGCGGACGTAAATTGCCAAGCCCATGCTCTTCGATTAACAGCGGCTGAAAGGTGAGGTCTTTGGTGAGCGTCGTCTGCCAGCGATACCAGCCTTTGCCGTCGGTGGTTAATTGCTCGATGCGATCGGCCCCCAGCTTTAATTGCAAGCTTTGCAGAGACTGTTTCGGCTTCAGCAAAATTTCCAGATGCGTACCCTCCAGCACCGTCACACGACGGGGCAAGCGGCTGATTACTTTAGGCTCTTTGTGTGTGTAGGCAGGCGGTGTGAGTTGAAGGCGGACTTCGGCCAATTGAGGGCGGTCTGCCACAACTATTTCATACCAAGGCGTCTGCCCATCGCCTGCGCGCAACCGATAGCGCAGCGGTTCTTTGATCGAACGCAGCCGATGCGTCAATCGGTCTTGGCTATCGCCTCTCGGCACGAGCGAAATGGTCTTGTGGTCGCCCGTTTGAGGCTCGAGCAACAACGAAGCTTGCTCGACGGAGGCGCCGACCAAGTTGGCGGAGATCTGTAACGATTCTCCTCGACCTACGACTTTGCGGTTGGTCACGTCGACCAATTCGGTTGCGGAGATCGCCTCGAACGGTCGCCAAAAACGCTTAAGCAAAACGGTTGTGTGTTGCGAGTCGAACAGCACCGCAAACCCCAACACCGAAGTGATCGCTGTGAGCAGCAGCAGCGCCCGAATGAGACCGTCGAGCGGCACAACGCGATCGGCTTCGATGCGTGGCGTCCAGATTTGCGCTTCGCTGGAGACTTGTTTGAACATAGCCGGATGGGTGTCCGTCGTATGGTGGTCTGTCGCGTGGCCATTGATCGACAGCTGGGTAACCGTCGACCAACGTTCTTGCAGCTCGGGGATCTCGCGATCGACTTCCGTAGCCATGCGATCGACGCTGCGCGTATGCCGCCAAGCGGTGAGCGTCCACGCCACCAAAGTCGCGACGGCAGCCGTCCATGCCGAATAGGTTAACGCTGCCCGCCAGCGAAAGTCATAGAGCGTAGCCAGCCAGTCAACGAGCATTGCCACCGCCATCGCGGCCAACAAGACACCTACAGCGGCCACAAGTGCCGTCCCAACCTGGACTCGCAGTGTGCGTCGACGTACGACTTCCAGCTTTTCGGCCATTGCGGCGGGGAGCGTGAGCTTCTGTTGGAGTTGTGTCATTTTGCTCTCATCCTTTTACACAAGGCCTTTTTGTTTGCGGGCAATCCACTCAACAACGAGACAACCTAAAACTATCCACAAATTTGCCCAGCGATTCCACAGCGGCGTACGGCGTACGGTCTCGTTGATTTCGGGCGAGAGCGAAGCCAACAGTAAAACTTCGGCCATTGCTGTCGGCGGTACGAGTTGTCCGCCAGTGATTTCTGCGACTTGCTCGAGCAGCGCACGGTTGCAACGCGTATCGAGCATCTCGAGATTGTCACCTGCCTCGATGGCGATCATCGCCCGGATGGGCGACTTGTCTTCGGACGAGGCGAGTAATTCCTCGACGATCGTTCCCGTGACGACAATTTCGTACGCGCCTGGCGGCAAGCTTTCCAGCGAGCAAAAATATCGGCCCGGCATGCCAGAGTCGCTGACAAGCTGCGCCGAAGCGATGTCGCTTTCGAGTGTGCGTACGTTGGCTTGCAGCGTCTGTCCCGACAACGGCCTGCCAGTTTGGTCTTTCAACCAGACCGTGACCTCGATCGATTCTCGGCGGTTGTAGCGATTTTTGTCAGTACTCAATCGAACCAATTCGGTGCCACTGCTGAGGTTCTCGGCAGTAATCCAACGAATCATCTGTCCCCAAAAACGATGATGGCGGCGATCTTGTGCACGGTAGCGAAGTTTCCACGTTTCCGAAGCGGCCATGTAAACAACACGCCCGCTGCCCACTTGATGCCAACATAAAAAAGCAGGCAATTCTTCCAGCGTCGATTCGTCGTCGACCACGACCAACATGCGTGTCGGCACTGCACGCAGCAAGGTGCGGGCAGCCGGCTTGGGGCGACTGTACTCCGAAAGATGGTAGACAGGTTTTTTGCGATAAACATCAAGCCAAGCTGCTTCACTCGCCTGATTGGAATCTTCAATTGCCAAAGCGCTGTGCAAACGGCCTTCGTCAGTGAGCATCAACGTGTAGCCTTCGTTTTCGGCGTTGTACGAGGCGGCAGTTACGGGCAACAGGTCCATCAACGGCTTATTGAGATACTCGCTAGGCATATGGTCGCGACCTGCGAGCAAGATCAGATGCCCTTGACGATCACGCACGTATTCGACGAGGGCTTTCTGGCTGGCTGTGCTGAACTGTTTTGCGCCCAGGTCGCCAAGAATCACGACATCGTACACCGCCCAATCATCGACACGCTCGGGCAATCGCGGATTGAGGGCCATCTCGCCTGTGCCACGTAGCCGCGGGTAAAACAACAGTTCGTCGCACTCGACATGCGAATCGCGGCGAAACAATTGCTGCAAATAACGAAATTCCCAATGCGAAACGCCATCGGCCAACAGCACGCGAAACTTGTCACGCACGACTTCCCAGCTGATCGGAACCACATTGTTGACGACACTTGCTTCGTCGTCGAGCGGCTCGAGGGTTAGCTCGTAATCTTGCCAACCGACCTGTTTGGCCGATACGCTGAACTGTACGCGGCGGTCGACTCGGTCGCCAATAAATTGGATCTGCTGGCGATCGATCTCGTGGCCGTCGTGTCTCAAAGTCACGACAGAAGCAAGGCCATCGCAATCGACCGCAGTGACAATCGCATCGATTACCGCCGAATCGTCTAACACCACGTTGGCCGGTGCCTCGACGCGATGCAAACGAAGATCGCGCACCAGTGTCGAGTTGCCAATCGGCACCGTAAAGACAGGCAAGTCGGAAATTTGTGCGGCGGCTTCTTGGGGGGCTTGATTGCCGAGCGCTGTGTGATTGCCATCGGTGAGAATGATCGCCAGCCGTGTCGACTGCGCGACGCGATCAATGGAGAGTTGCTTGAGCACCGCAGTCAGATCGGTCAGCGGCGGCGGCCCTGCTGCTTCGGCGACATGCGAGACAAGATTCGCTGCTTCGCCCCAAGTACGCTCCGTGGCGATGGGCGTGAGACTTGCATCGAATTGAAACTTGCGAATCCGCACATTGCCGGCCAATTCGCTCAACACGTTTTCCTGCAAAGCCTTGAGAACGCTCAACGACTTCTCTCGCCGCGTCAGGTCTCCGGCATCTCCATTCACGATCGAAACCTCGTCGACCAGTTGCTCAGCCAGTTGTTTGGTAACGGTCTCCATGCGTCGACTCACGCCAGAGAGATTCTCGCTCAGCGTTTCCAGCGTATCGATCATCTGTCCAACCAGCGACGGCCCACGATCCTCGAGCGTCTCTTGCAATTCGCCCAGAGCTGTCGTGATTGGCCCACTGAGTATCGTATCCACACGTTCGACACGGCCGGCAAGATCTGCGTGAGCGTCTATCAATTGTGTGACCAACTTCTCGCAGCGATGACCCGCATGTTCGACACCGACGCGTGTCTCTGCAATCGCCTGTTTCAACTCTTTCAATGGTCGGTGTTCGCTGAGCATCCGCAGGGCCGTTTCGCAGGCACGACGCGCCGTGTTGACCGCGACTTTTACACTGTCGCAATGGCCGAGCGCCGAAGGCTCTGCGTCGACTTCGCTGGCCAAAGTCCAGCGCAGCAGGTCGACCGCGCTAGGCGAATCGACCGTTTCCATGCTCTCGCTGGCGTCGGTCAAAATGGCAATCGATTGTGTCACCGTCGTTCGCTCGACCGTTTCTCGAACAGGCCCCGACAACATCCACAACGCCACGCCGAGGGCCGTCATGCGTAAAACCCAAAACAATCCCGCCCAACGCAAACCGAGCGTTTGTCGCTCGCGCCATAACAGCCAGGCGGCGATCGTCGCAAACAACAGCCCCAATCCGAGAGCGACCGCTACAGAAACGGTGCCTTCGAAGACAATGCTGTCGGAATTTTGTAGTAAGTCGGTGGGCATGGTTTTGTGTTGGGAGTAAATTGGGCGCTAGGCGCTGATTTTTGGTGCACAAAATTTTTCTACTGTTGGCAACTAGCGTCCAATAACTAGCGTCTAGCGCCTCTAAGTCACCGCCACCCCGCTACGATGACGGGCAAGCCAATTCGATAATAATTGTTCGCCGACGAGCAATCCGACTAAGGCGAGCAACAAGGCTCCCCAAATCGGCTTTGTGCGCGGGCTAGGTTCGACATTTGCAACAGATGTGGTTGTGTCCATTTGATCGCCTTCGAATTGCAAACCGGCCAGCTCGTGCAATTGCGACCGGTCGTCCGCCTCGAGTGGTTGCCATCGCGATTCGCTGGTATCGCGGGCCACGTAATAGGGCAAGATTGTGTCTTTGCCAGTCGTATCAAAAGTCAAACAATACAGTCCCGGTAAACGCGTTTGCGTGTACCGAATCAGTCCACTTTCGTCATTGCCTGAGGCAGCAAGTACCACCTCCTGCCCCGCAGGAGTCGCGAGCCGGGCGGTTGCCATCAGGGCATGGTCCGGCACGTTCGCAACGATCGCGTCGCCGGGTTCCAAGTTGTAACGAGTCATCGCCGGCGCAGTAATATAATCGAGCCAGTCATGGATCATCACGACGTAAGATTTCAGCTGCGGCAGGTTAGTCCACTGTAGACCTAGCGGAAAAGCTTGGATCAAGACGCGACCGTCACCAACAAGGTTTTCGACCACTAAGGGACTCCCATCGCCAGCCTCCAACAGCACCCACACTTCGCGTTCCCCTTCACCCCGATGCACGAGTTGCCAATACTCCGCAAGCCGCGCCTGATCGATGTCGAGCTGCGTGGTATTCGCCAGCTGTGCGGTCGCGGGGTGATCGCGATCGGGGGGATGAATTGAACCAGGTGGCGTATTCGTGTCGTCCACGCTCACCAGCGATTCCAACGAGATTGGACTCAGCCCGCCACCATCGTCGTACCAAAAACGATTGAAAGTATCTCGATCGATCAAGTCGCCTAGCGCCAACCACAACCCTCCGCCAGCCCGCACAAAGGCATGGAGACGTTCTTGAGTTTCCGCCGTTAGCTCCGATAAATTGAGCATCACAACCGCACGATATTTGGAAAAATCGATCTCAGCCAACTGCGGAACCGTCGTCAGCTCGGGTCGATAGACCGAATGCCATTCTTGGGCCTGCTCGCCTTCGTAGCCCAAAGCGGCAGCAAAGAGCTGGACGGCGGACTTGTCGTCCTGGCCATCATCAAAATCGTGAACCACCAAAATCGACAATTGATCGGAAACCTCGATCACCACACTCGCCTGGCCATCGAGAGCGTTTTGGTCTGCGGCTTGAATCTGGCAGGTAACGGCAATTTTGCCGGATTTTTCTTGTTGCAAACGCGCAGAAACCTGCGTCGATTCGTTGGGAGCCAGCGACCGAAGATCGCTACTGCTAAACACTTCCCCTTCGACCAACCATTGGACAGTCGTCTCTTCGCTAACGGCTTCGCCGACGTTTGTCACGCGTGCTGTAAATTCAATTGGCTCCTCGGGCCGAACCAACTGCCGAGAGGCTTCGAGTTGCATGACGGCGAGGTTTTTGAAGTCGGCGTCCACAAAACCGCAAGCGATGATGTCGATGGCGGTTGGGACCGAGGAATTTTCGCGTGCCGATCCGAGTTGTCGCCACGCGCTGTCCGATTCCAACTGCCAGCTTCGCGATTGATCGTCGCTGAAAACAACAATCTGCCTGGAGGCCGGAGCCTCGTGCGGTTCGGTATTCACTACATTTTGCAGGCAATCGAGCAGATTGGCCCGATCGAGTGTTGGTTCGATCTCTTCAAGCAATGCCATGAGTTGACGTTTGCCATCGCTGTCAGCAGCTATCCCCTCGGCGGAAAGCCACTGCCCGCCGCCTGCGGCCAGCATCACATGCACCGTATCGCCCGACGAGAGGTCTTCGATAAAGTCATTCGCTTTTTCAACCATCAGGTCACAGCTAGAGGTGCCATCGACAGTGCGCGCCATCGAAAGCGAATTGTCAAGTAGCAACACAACCTCGCGATCAATCGCCGAGCCAAACCAAGTACTGCGCAGCATGGGCTGGGCCAGTGCCAAAATTAATGCCAACACCGCCGCAACACGCAACAGCAACAACAGCAACTCCTCCAACCGCTGCACACTCCGGCCTTTGGTTGTCGCTTGTTCAAGAAACTGCATCGCGCCCCAAGAGATCACGTCACGCTGCCGGCCACGGTACAGATGAATAATCACCGGCAACGCAATCAGCGGTAACGCAAACAAGAAAGAGAGGCCGAGGAAATTCACAGGGAGTTTTGAGGTGGTTAGTGGTTGGTTGGTTGGTGATTGGATACACAATCTGCCTCCCTCACAGGGAGAGGAATCTCATCATGTACGAATCCTTGCCGTCGCAGTCGACTTGAGCGCAGCTCGGCGGCGCAAGTATCGAGCCAAAGTCTCGCCGATATCTTGGTCGGTGGTCATTGTTATAAAATCGACGCCCGCGTCGGTCATCGAGGCGCGCAGCTCGTCTTGAAAGGCTTGAAACTCGGCCAAATACTGCTTGCGGATCGCATTCGGACTCACCTGGATGCGCCGGGGCAATTCCAAATCCTGAAAAAACGATTCTCGTCGAAACGGGAACGTCAGCTCTTCCGGGGCCAAAATCTGGAACACCATCACGTCGTGTCCGCGAGCGCGGAATTGTTGCAGGACATGTTTCAGCTGAGCAACTTCGCCAAAGCAATCGGACAGCAGCATCACCATCCCGCGCCGCTTGAGCCTGCCCGTAAGTTCGAGTAGTGAGGTGCCGAGCGCCGATTCGCCCGACGCTTGTGTGTTTTCCAACACATTCAATACGCGCGCCAGTTGGCTGGCCCGTGGCAGGGGGCGCACGTAGTTGCGTAAAGTTTCGCCCACGACTGCCAGTCCGACGGAATCTCTTTGACGCAACAGCAAGTGGCCCAAGCAAGCCGTAGCCATTTGGGCGTAGTGCCATTTGGTAACGGTCGACATGCCAAACTGCATCGAGCCACTCGCGTCGGCGATCAGCAAGGCTTGCAGGTTGGTTTCGTCGTCGAACCGTTTGACGTAGTAGCGGTCACACTTCGCGTAATGTCGCCAATCGAGTTGGCGAATATCGTCGCCTTGCGAGTAGGGGCGAAACTCCGCAAAGTCGGTACAGCCCCCTTTGTGTGTCGAGCGATGTTTGCCCGAAAGAAAACCATCCACGACCGTGCTCGAGATGATCTCCAATTGGCCCAGCTTGCTCAGCATCTGCGGATCGAAAATCGGCCGCCCCACTCCCGACGTGCCCTCGTCCGATCGCGTACTCGGCGCAGCGCCTGCCGCAGGATCGTCCTGCGCATCTTTCGCCTGGCGTTCGCGAAGCGAGTTAACAAATTGGTTGACGCGGGATTCGGACATCACAATTTCAGAATTTACGGTTGATCGATGACCAATGACAAACAACTAATGACAATTATTACGACGGAGTGGCTGCCATGCGTTGTTCGATAAGTGCATTGACAATATCATCGGTGTCGAGTCCAGCCGCTTCGGCGTTGAACGTCGGGATAATTCGATGCCGCAACACCGGCGGCGCGATCGCAAAGATATCGGCAGTCGTCACGTGGCAGCGTTTGTGCAGCAGCGCCCGCGCCTTACCAGCCATCAATAGCGCGATACTCGCTCGCGGGCCGGCACCGTACTGCACCTTGTCCGCCATGTTCGCCGGCAATTGGCCTTCTTCGGGCCGCGTCATTCGTGCCAAATCGATCGCCGCGTCGTAAACATGATCGGCGACCACAACCTTGCGAACTAAATCTTGCATCGCGTGCAACTGCTCGATGTCGATCACAGGCTTCGTCGCATAAGAATAGTCGGTCGTCTGCCGGCGACAAATTTCTCGCTCGCCTGCGCGGTCGGGGTACTCGACTTTGATCTTCAGCAAAAAACGGTCGAGCTGCGCCTCGGGCAACGGATACGTTCCCTCGACCTCGACTGGGTTTTGTGTGGCCAACACAAAGAAGGGATCGGGTAGCTCATAGGTCGTTCCACTTACCGAAACCTGACCTTCTTCCATCGCTTCGAGCAGCGCGCTTTGCGTCTTTGGCGGTGTGCGATTAATTTCGTCGGCGAGTAGCAAGTTGGCAAACAGCGGCCCCTTGATGAAGCGGAACACTCGTTTGCCAGTGGTGTGGTCTTCTTCTAGCACGTCGCTGCCGGTGATGTCGCCCGGCATCAGGTCGG
>JAJDEE010000040.1 GCA_029259975.1 Planctomycetota bacterium | reverse complement strand
ACGTGCTTAACTTCGCGGCCGTCAAACACGTGCGCTCTGAAAAAAACGTCTGTTCACTGTTGCACATGCTCGACACGAACGTCGTCAAGCAGGCACGGATTCTCGATTGGCTTCGAGAAACGCATGAGCAGTGTCACTATTTTTCTGTCTCCACCGACAAAGCGGCTAATCCCGTTAGTTTGATGGGGGCTACGAAACGTATTATGGAAGGCTTGCTCTTTGCCGAGAAGCAGGCCACCCAACTGCATGTCACCTCGGCCCGGTTTGCCAACGTCGCGTTTTCTAACGGCAGCTTGCTTGCTAGCTTCCTGACCCGACTCGCCAAACGACAGCCGATTGCGGTTCCCTCCCATACGCGACGTTTTTTTGTTTCCTTGCGAGAATCGGGGCAGATTTGTCTCTTGGCATCGCTTTTTGCACCGCGCGGCTGGCTCCTGTTTCCCAACTTGGATGCCGAGGCCGACCTGATTGACCTGGAATCTATTGCTGTGAAGACTCTACAGCATCATGGGCTCGACGCTGCCGTTTTTCATGACCCCGACGAAGCCCAACAGCATCTTACGGAGTGCCTAGCCGAAGGCCGTTACCCCCTGCTAGTCACCCTACAAGACACGGATGGCGAGAAACCTTACGAAGAGTTCGTTGCTGACGCTGAGGTTGCCGCTCCTGTCGGATTTGACAGTCTCAACGGCATTGAGTCGAAGCCCCTCGATTCAGAGCCACTCTTCGACTTCATCGACTTCGTAGAAAAGGTTTTAGAGAATCCCTCCCTTGAAGTGACCAAGAAAGAGATCGTCCAGCGAATCCATCAGCTAATCCCCCAGTTTCAACACCTCGAAACAGGCAAAAGTCTCGATGACCGCCGCTGAACCTGTGGTTGCTAGGAATCGGGTGCTGGCATTTGCGGTTGACGCTACCCGACGGATTTTACTATTTAATCGCTAGTCAGGGCGTACGGATACGTCCTACGGACGCAATCTACGCGATTTTCGATGCCAAGGATTGGATCATGCTCGCTGTAATTTTAGCCGGAGGGAAGGGAACGCGATTGAAACCCTTCACCATGACCATCCCCAAGCCGCTTTTGCCGCTAGGTGATATTCCGATCATCGAAGTCGTTGTCCGACAGCTTGCCAGCAGTGGATTCAATGACATTCACCTCACGCTGGGACACATGAAGCACATGTTCACGGCGTACCTGGACAATGTTCCGAACAAGGGCATCAACATCCGTTACAGCGTTGAGAAGACCCCGCTAGGTACCGCCGCCCCGTTGAAGTTGTTGCCTAACTTGGAAGACGACTTTCTCGTCATGAATGGCGATTTGCTTACCACAATCGACTTCGGCCAGATGCTGAAATTACACAAAGAGAAAGGTGCGTGGGCGACGATCGCGGTGCATAAACGAGAAGTGAATATCGATTATGGCGTGGTGGAAGTCGATTCCGACGGGGGATTGCACAGCTTCACCGAGAAACCAACGATTCCCTACAACGTCAGCATGGGTATCAACATTTTGTCGAAGCAATGCCTCGATTTAATTCCCGAAGGGCAACGGTTCGATATGCCCGACTTGCTGTTGGCCGTCCGTGAGGCGGGCAAGCCGGTCGTTTGCTATGAAACCGACTGCTATTGGCAAGACATTGGCCGTTTTTCTGACTACGAACAAGCTAGTAAAGATTTCGTCCAAAACCCTGGTCGCTTTCTGAGTGACACTGGAGAGAACCATGGAGACAGCGTTGATCACGGGGAGCAACGGGTTCTGCGGACAGTGGCTTTCAAAGCGGCTGCGTGAAATCGATGGGTTGCAGATTATCGGAACGGGACGCCAAAAAGAGAGTGTCGATGGCAATCTGCTGGACGATTACGTACCCGCCGACCTTATCTCCCTTGAAGAGACAACGCGTCTCGTAAGGCAAACCCGACCCGACTTGGTATTCCACCTTGCCGGTGGTCGAAGTCGTTCGGCAAAGGTAATGCAACAGAGCAATGTGGACGCCACACAGTATTTGCTCACGGCTATCGCCGATCACTGCGGAGAGGCAAAAACCTTGCTCGTCGGTTCCGCAGCAGAATACGGCCATGTGTCGGAAAGCAAATTGCCGATTCGCGAAACACAAGTTTGCCGACCGGTAGGCGATTATGCCCAGACCAAGTACCGTGCCACCCAGCTTGGCCTGGAGTTTGCCAACCGAGGGCTCCATGTCACTGTGGCTCGCCCCTTCAACATCGTGGGAGCCGGAATGCCAACCGGACTTTTTCTCTCCGACGTTTTGGCTCGACTCAACCAATCGTTGCTAGAAGACGCTGAGCCGTCTCTTCGCGTAGGCAACCTTACTCCTCGACGCGATTTTATTGGGGTAGAAGACGTGGTCGATGCCTACGTTCGGTTGCTGCAAGAGCCTACCTCGGGCGAGATTTACAACATCTGCTCGGGACAAGCGGTCTCCATGCGGCATGTTCTTGAGCTTCTCTTGGAGTATGCCCCCTGCCCCGTTCGATTAATAGCCGACCCTGAATTGGCCAGGATGAGTGGCACCTCGGTCTCTTATGGCTGTTTGGAAAAGGCGGCCCAAGCGATCGATTTCCAACCGACTCACACCCTGACCGACGCGATAGGTGACGCCTGGAAGCACTGCTTTGAGGGACAACCGCAATGAATCTCGCCATCCTTATGGACAGCAACAGTCCCTGGTCGACCCATGCGGCGCTCAAGCTGGCCGAGTGTGGTGCGAAGGTTCATGTCATCACCATTGGCAAGCCAGACAAAGCCCACTGGGGGGGCTACAGCGACGAGGGCACCTCACAGATCGACAACGTGGCGACCAGCTTTCACCTTCTCGAACCTCCCCTGAATAACAAACTGAGCTATCTGGCTCTTCTGCCCAAGCTCAAAAAAGTACTCCGATCGTGCGAGACTGATGTCTTGCTGAGCCTCGCCGGCGGATGGTATGGAACGATGGCCTACCTTAGCCGTTTTCAGCCTTATGCGATTTATATCGTTGGCGGTGATATCCTGTCCCCTCGGGGAGTGCAGCGTCCGATGACGAACTGGATGTTGCGATCAGCGGCGCTCACCGCCGTGAATGGGGAGTACCTCGCCGATCAAACGCGTGCCTTTTGTCCGTCAGCAAATGTGATGCCACTCTATTTGGGAATCGACACCGGCACATTCACCCCTGCTCCCTCCCGGGACGATGCTGTTCGGATTATCTGTACCCGGCGCTTTGAATCGCTTTATAATAACGATTATTTGATCGACGGCCTTGCTGGGCTGCCCGACTCGGAAACGAACGTCATCACCACCTTCGTCTCCTACGGCGAGCTTCTGTCCGAGGCGAAATCCTACGCCAGCCAACAACTTACTCCCCGGCGGCTTGAGCAAACGCACTTTTTGGGTGGTGTTGAGAAGGAAACATTGGTACAAGAGCTGCGACAGGCAGATATCTATGTCTCCTTGTCAAGAACCGATGGCACGTCGATTTCTCTGCTGGAGGCAATGGCGTGTGGTTTATTCCCAATTCTTTCGGATATTCCACAGAATCGAGAATGGATCGACCTTGATGCACAAAATGGCCTTCTCCTGCCGCTCGATAAACCCGATGCTTTGGCACAAGCCATTGAACGGGCGGTCACCGACAAAGAACTACGAAACCGAGCAGCCAAGTTCAACCGCCAACTCGTTATCGACAAAGCCTCTAGCTTGAGCAGCATGAAAATACTGTTTGACGAACTCAACAAGAGTATTAAAACCGGTTGACCACGATGGCCCTACTTACCTCGTACAGCTTGGCACGATGATTGACTTCATTTGAAATACCTTATGAATATTTGGCTAACAACAATCGGAGAGCCGCTGCCTACAGACGGAAGCGACGAGCGGCTACTACGGACGGGAATACTAGCAGAACAACTGCACAATCAAGGTCATGAGGTGCTCTGGTGGACATCGTCTTTTGATCATGTTCGCAAACGCCAGCGCGCGGCACATGACCAGCGCATTACGGTTCGCGAGGGATACGACATTTGTTTACTCAGAGCAAACAGCTATCCTCGGAACGTTTCGTTTCGGCGCATGAAGAATCATCGCACGATCGCCAAAAAGTTTAGCCAGCAGGCAATGCGCGAGCCTAGGCCCGATGTTATCGTTAGTTCGTGGCCGTTAATCGAACTGTGTGCCGAAGCTGTCCGGTTTGGCAAAGCGACAGATGTACCGGTGGTGCTTGATGTTCGCGATATGTGGCCCGATGCGATTGTCGATCTCGCCCCCAAAGGGCTTCGTAAAATCGCAAAGTTAGCATTGCGAGGAGTGTATCGAGAGGCAAAATTTGCTGCTTCGCAGGCGACCTCGATTATTGGGATTACCGACAAAATTGTTGATTGGGGGGTAGGTTTTGCTGGAAGAAATCGTTCGGCAATCGATCTTGCTTTCCCGATGGGATACCGAAGCAAGAGTGCCTCAGACAGCGACCAACACGAGTCGGTTAGCTTTTGGCAAAGTCATGGCGTCTGTGCTAGCAAGTCGGAATTCGTTCTCTGTTTTTTCGGCACGATAGGCCGCCATTTTGAAATCGAGCCTATTGTGGAAGCGGCTCGGCGGCTTGAGCTGTCGCAACGTAAGGTCAAATTTGTGCTGTGTGGCGATGGTCCCCATTTACCTCGTTGGCGACAGCTTGCAGCCGATTGCAGCAACGTTGTTTTGCCAGGCTGGGTCGATGCGGAGATGATTCGCAGTTTGATGCAACTATCCTCTGCAGGTTTGGCACCGTACTACAGTAGCTGGGACTTTACGATGAGCCTACCCAATAAACCGATCGAGTACCTCTCGGCAGGGTTGCCGGTGATATCAAGTCTTCAAGGCGAGTTGGCGAACTTGCTAGCACAAAACGACTGTGGCATGACGTATCAAAACGGGGACGCTGCTGATCTTGTTCGTGTAATAACCGCTTGCTATGATTCCCGCAGTTGTTGTGCCAGGATGGCCAAGAATGCGGCCGCTCTCTTTCGTGAGCGCTTCGTTGCCGAGACCGTTTACGGGCAGATGAGCGATTTCTTGACTCAGCTCGCTGATGAAAAGCGAGTCGCAGCCTAGCTGCGAACCTAAAAGAAAGCCAAGTTTGTGGTCAAACGGACTTTTGACATCATAGGTAGCGCGCTGGGCATACTTCTCTTCAGTCCTGTCATCTTGACGCTGGGCGTGTTGGTAAAGCTGGGTTCGCAAGGGCCGATTTTTTACCAAGGGTTACGATCGGGTCGCAAAGGCATGTCGTTTCGCATTTTCAAATTTCGAAGCATGGTCACCAATGCCGAGCAATTGGGTGGCCCCTCGACAAGCGATGAAGATCCGCGCGTTACGACGACCGGGAAATTTATGCGTAAGTTTAAGCTCGACGAATTGCCGCAGCTATTCAATGTTCTGAGAGGCGAGATGAGTCTTGTAGGGCCTCGTCCTCAAGTTTCGGACTATGTCGCACGTTACAGCGACGAAGAACGGCTCGTGCTGAAAGTGCGGCCCGGGATTACCGATTGGGCTTCGATATGGAATTCTGACGAAGGCGCTGTGTTGGCTGCTCACGCAGATCCCGACAGGGCTTATGACGAGCTGATTCACCCAACGAAGATGAAATTGCAGTTGCTATACGCTCGAAATAGTAGTTTGTGGGTAGATGTGAAAATCCTAACCTACACGCTGTTCGGATTGATTCGGCGCGGCTGGGTGCCTGCTGAGATACGCAGCTTTCCAAAACCTGGCGAAATGGTTGCCGATGTTTCAGTCGAAGAAACTTGCGGTTACGAAACAGTCACCGAACTTCCTGGTGCTCCGGTAAATACCGAGCAGCTAAAAATGCTCGATACTAGGTATGGTTGGGCTGGCGAGTTGGCTGCGGGGAAAGAAGTATTGGAAGTCGCGTGTGGCTCAGGGATTGGGCTTGGACATCTTGCTGCACACGCGAAACGAGTTGTAGGGGGAGATTACGATCCAAAAATAGCTGAAATTGCTAGGCAGCAGTACGATGGCAAAATAGAAGTACGCCAGATGGATGCTCAATCGCTTCCGTTCGAGGATGCTTCTTTTGATATGGTGATGCTTTTTGAGGCGATTTACTATCTGCAGAATCCTGTGCAATTTGTGCAAGAGGCCTGCCGAGTGTTACGACCGGGGGGATCGCTGCTGATTTGTTCGGCGAATTGCGAACGTCCCGATTTTAACGTTAGCCCGTTTAGCCATCGCTATTTATCGGCCAGTAGCTTGCGTCAGTTGCTAGAGAGCCACGGTTTTCAAACAACTATTTATGCTGGGTTTCTGACAGAATCTCAAGGTGCAGGCGATCGCATTCGGCAAGGTTGCCGAGAAGTTGCCGTCAAATTGAAGCTGATTCCAAAAACGATGAAGTGGAAGGCACGTTTCAAACGGCTTTTCTTTGGCAAGCTAAAAAGCCTGCCTGCGAAGCTTGGGCCAGAACTAAACGGACAAGAACCGCTCGTAGAAGTGGACTCTATCGATGCGGTATCGGATTACAAAGTCCTTTATGCCCTTGGGGAACGTAAGGCCGTAGAGACTCGCGTAGCTGCTTAAATCAAAAGAGCCATTTTTTCCATAAACTCAGTAGTTCTAAAAACAAGGGAAGAACGCTAATCT
>JAJDEE010000390.1 GCA_029259975.1 Planctomycetota bacterium | reverse complement strand
CCAAGAGCGAGGTGGAATGGGAAACGATTCCCAGGTCGTTGCCTTTCGTAGTGATCGTCGCGGACGAAATTGCCGACCTGATGATGACAGCGGGAAAAGAAGTCGAGCAACATATTATTCGTCTCGCACAGAAAAGTCGTGCCGTGGGAATTCACCTCATTCTGGCAACCCAAAAACCAACCGTCGATGTCATCACTGGATTGATCAAGTCAAATCTACCGGCACGCATCGCATTCCAGGTCGCTAGCCGCACGGACAGTCGCGTCGTGCTGGACGAAAATGGCGCTGATAAGCTGCTTGGTAACGGCGATATGCTATTCCTCTCGCCAGGGACTAGCCAACTGCTGCGCGGGCAGGGGACGTTTCTGTCGGATGACGAAATCACGCGCGTGGTCGATTTTGTTGGCACCGATGCGCCGCAATTCGCCCAAGAACTTATCGAACTCAAGACCAAAGACGAGGAAGAGGCTGCCGCTGTTCCAGGCCCATTGAAGAGCCGCGACGAGCTGTATGAGGCAGCCGTGGATGTGGTGGTTCGTGAGCGGCGGGGTAGCGTATCGCTGCTACAACGTTGTCTCGGCATTGGCTACGGACGTGCGGCGCGGCTGATTGATTTTATGGCCGAAGATGGGATTGTCGGCGAGTATAATGGTTCGCAAGCGCGCGAGGTCACGATCACAGTCGAAGAGTGGGAAACCATGAGCGGCGAAGACGACGAGGCGGTGACTGGGTTAAAAGTACCAATGACGGCAGCTACTGTTCCTGCAAAGCCGTTGCGAGACAACAAAATTATTCCCGGCACCGACGAACCGAGTGATTTGGAGGAAGAACCTCTTACGAAGTCCGCTGCGTGGAATGACGAAGAGGAAGCTGAAGAAGAAGACGATCTTGAAGAGGAATGGGAAGACGACGACGAGGCGGACGAGGAAGAAGAGTACGAGGAAGATGAACTCGAAGAGGACGAAGAGTGGGAGGAGGAGGAAGACGAGGAGGAAGACGAGGAGGAAGAAGCCGAGCTAGACGACGATGAAGTGTGGGAAGACGAAGAAGACGAGGAAGAGAAAACCGCAGCAGATGACGAGGAGCCGGGAGAAGAGTGTTTGGCCTTGTAAGAAATATCTCAACCGCTGTGGATGACAGTTAGGGCGGTGCTTCACTGATCCAGTTCTTAATTGCAGCGAGGCCTGCGGCGGGAGAATTTTCCGCGAAAGGAAAAGCCCCAAAGATTACCTGAATCTGTGCGCCATTTTCAAACATCTCGTCCAACTCTTTTTTGTAAGAGATTTCATCCGTAACGTAATTTCTTTTGCCCAAACCAAAGTAGGTTTCAACTGCGCCAAATTGAGTTCCGCGGTTTCCGGGTGCCTTGGCGAGTTGTTGCTTGAGTTTTTTAAAATTGAATTTGGCCCCGCCCTTGTTGTCCATTGTGAATCCGGGTGTCGAGTAGGGATTTACCGCTGTCCAGATTTCCGGCATGTTCGTATCTGGTTCCATGACCGACGCAAGCGCGACGATATGCGTATAAATTTTGTCTGGCGAAAGTCCGTGATCAAAGCACTCTTTCGCCAGGGTCTGCATGTAGTTGTGCATACTTTCGTAACAAAGCTGGCGGAACTTCTCGTCGCGCGTAAGGCCTTCCTCCTGCGCGACTTTCTGCAATCGCTCCTCAGTCCATCCCCGCCAGTGCAGGGAAGCGTAGCCCAACTGCGATCCCACAAGCGATTCGTCCATCTTCAAGCCGCGAATGGTTCGCGGCTGTTGGGCCAGCACAGGTCCTTCGCGCCCACTGTTGGAATTAGCTAGCCACCCCTTGTGATAATTTGGAATGTAGATTTCCCACCCGATATTGATTCCCGCAAAAAGGTAATCCTTGCCTTCCGCGTTCCATTTTTTGAGGCGTGAGACCAACGGAGTCAGCACCCCTTCGCGTAACTGTTTCCGAGTAAATTCGACAAATTGGGGCGAACCGATTGCCGGAAATGCTTCTACTGGAGAACACCACGGACCCCAATTGAACCAGAGACGCGGAATGTGGGAAGGCATCTCGCCGTCGGTGGGAAATGTTCGCCATTCCCGCATTTCTGGATGTTTCCAAAACTTCACAGACGGAGCGTCTTCCGGATGGGATTCCCAGTCTGCTCCCCAAGCATAGAGCGGATCCAAATGCAGCCAGATCGGGATGTTGTTTTGCTCCGCAGCATCCAAAGCCTGGTTGATTTCCGTGACGAGAAATGAGGTCGAACGGGTGAGTATTCGGATCTGCTGGACACCGTAGCCAACCATCCGGGAAGAGGCGGGATCGATCGAGCCGAACTTTCCTTTCAGCACCGCCATGTTAATGCTTACGTTGTGCCCTGCACCCTGGTCCGGCCCGCCTCCCTCGAAAACAATATATTCAACCTGATCTTTCTCCGCATGAGCGAACTGCTGTCCGACAATGGCACACAGAAACAGGATCAGCATAATTCGAAACATATTTAACCAAGCTTGCTTGTGGTGTTGTAACGATCAACCCAGGATAGGGGCCTACTTCAATTTAAGGGCGAAGTTGACTTCGTCGTAGCTTCCTCGTGAATTTCAAATATCAGGTCGCTCAGAAGATCGTCTCCAATATCTGGGAGGATCTTCTGAAAGATCTGATGTTGGCTCTCGGAACTGGCTGGAATTGGAATTCCGGCGTTCAAGTGAACCATCTCAGTTTGGTCGTTGACCGTTGTTTCAGTCCCCCTTGAAGGCACGTATCTTTCGATGACATTGAAGAGCGCATCGCGACCGTGGGAGAGCGTAGGTTCTGAGTCTAATCTGCTTGGGACGGTTGTTAACCAGGTGCCACCGTCAACCCATTGAAACGTACCGGAAGCCACTTCTTGTACACTGGTCGCTGTTCGGACAGCCGAGGCTAGAGGGGCCCCCCCAGAGCCTTGCTCAAAACTCCGTTGCCATATTAAGAAATCGCTGCCGTCCACATCCGCATCGCTGTCAGCGTCGCCATCGGAGCGAACCGCACCACTTGGCATGCCGAAACCTTCTTGCCAATGGGCCAGATCATTTCCATCAGTAACACCATCAATGTTAAAGTCAGCGAGGCCGATGTCCAGGGGTAAGTCGACAACCTGTGGGCGATAAGTCCACAAAGGATTTTGGTTGCCAAGGCTGGCGGCGGAGAAAGCCGTTGAAGGGATGGTTTGTAGTATAGATTGGTCCAAAATACCCCCCCACTCATTTCGGAAAAAACCGCCGTCAAATACACGATCGACGGCCAGTTCGGTGTCCCGAATTTCATCTTGGACCTGCCATACCCCCCCTCCGCTCCAAACATTCGCGGCTGGCAGCGACGCAATTTGCAGAGCCGACGAGACGAAGTTTGGGTTGTCCGTTGGGTTCGGATGCATGTTTCGAATGATCCAGAAGACATCCCGAGTGGAGTCAAACATCACGGCCCCGCCGTGGTTGACCGGATCGGGACTACCGTCAAGTTTAGTGAGTCCTGCAGTCGTTAGAGCCATCTCAGGAAGAACGGTAATTGGATTGTCGGCCGAGGACAGGTCCAACACTTGCCGGTACGTGAACGGAATTTGCCCGGGGCGTTGGCGAGTGTACACGAGCATCACCGTGCCACCCTCAACCGAAGTCGCTGATGGCTGCCCAACACCCCAGGCGTCGCGCTCGCCAGCGCCCACACCAACCAACGGTGCGTTGACACTCACTTTCACCCATGGGCCGTCCAAGGACTGAGCGAGCGCCAATCCGATTTGATTGACACCTCCACCCGGAGTGGTGCCGTCTGCACCAAGATAGAACATTGCGTAACTGTAGTTCGTCGATTGATAGCTAAACTGTCCTCTCGTGATCGAGGGGTCGCCCACATGGCGGTCATCCCATGCTCCGCTGGCGCCAGGACCAATCGCGATTTGATCGTTTCCCCACGTCCATGCACCATTCATAAGTGTTCCACGTCGCATGATGACATGGTCCGTCACGTCGCCGCTATTTGGATTGGCACTATTGAATGTGTACCTCGCGCCGCCGGTCTCTATCCCCGCCGTCGCATATCGATACTTCTGCGCA
>JAJDEE010000389.1 GCA_029259975.1 Planctomycetota bacterium | reverse complement strand
TTGGCTTTGCAGTGGGTTTGACTTTGTCAATTGCCTACTTAATAGCCGTCACAAAGCCAACGCAAAACAAGAAACGTTGACGAAGGGTTCTGCTTGCGGGTGTGAGACACACTGCTTTGCAGATTGAAAGTTGTGGCATTTTTTTGGTTGTTATGGCGGCTGTGAAAAAAGTCTTCAAATACATTCTGATGCTAAACCTATGCTTGGCCTTGGTTAGTCTACTGGGAAGTGCATGGTTGGTTCGCACGGTGGGTTCGCAAGCCTACGCTGCCGGAGCAGTCGCGACAGTCGTTGTCGGGATTGCCGCTAGCCTTGCGTTGCTAATTTCTTCAATCCATTCACGTCAGGTCAAAGCGGATAGCGGCGTGTCAGGCGTATTGTTGGCAATGCTGGTACGCATGGGGTTACCATTGGCAGTTCTGCTTGGCATGCAACAGTTGCACAGCCCATTACTTGAGGCTGGGTTCACTGGGCTGCTAGTTTTAAACTATTTGGTAGCGTTGCCACTTGAGACGCTGATGAGTTTGGCATTCCAGCGAGAGACGACTCAGCATGAGTCAGGCTCTGACGTTTCTGCCACTGCGATTTCTAGTTAATTTTCCTACATAAATAATTGCGAGTTCACGCTCGTTCCAACCGATAATACCCACCTTCCAACCAACTGATTCTTCTCTTTAGTTCCATATGTCCTCGCTGCTACACATCAAAGACAGCTATTACTTCGAAGTCCCGAAGTTTTTGAAGCCCTCAGAACGCTCGCAGCGCAGTGAGTTCCCTGAATACTGGGTTCGGCTCGACGATGAGTATCAAGATTGGGAAGCCGCCCGGCAGTACGAGGCACTCGCCGGCAACGCTGCGTTCGAAAATTTCCCCGGTCAAGCGCAGCTAATCGGAGCCTATCACAGCTGGCGCCACGAGGGAAAGAATTTCGCAAAACCGTTTGATCGCTTTTTGGAAGAGTCGACTGAGGCCGATTGGTTTCAACAGCAACTAGCCTTGGGCAAATATGCCAAGCAACTCAAAGGCGAGACCAAGGAAGCTTGCGATGCTCGGTTGAAGGACGCCAGGCCTCTCGAAAGCATGTGGAATCAAATCAAAGCTGAGGCGGAAGATGTTGGTGCCTTCGATCAAGAAGCTTCCGCTTGGTCAGCAGAGAAAATTTCGGAATACAACTCGCATCTAGCCGGGAAAATTCTGATTCCGCAGCCGTTTGGGAAGCTGAAGAATAACTACGAGCCTGAAACGGGATTCTGCATCTCAAAATTCATGATTCTCGAAGTCTTGGTGGCTGCGACCATCGTTTTTCTGTTTACCAAGCTTGCACGCTACGTGAGCAATGGCCGGCCTGCCAAGGGCAAGCTTTGGAACCTGCTGGAAACATTTTTGCTGTTCATCCGCGACGACGTCGCACGCCCCGCCATTGGCAAGCATGATGCCGACCGATTTGTGCCCCTGCTATGGACGATTTTCCTGTTTGTGTTGGGATGCAACTTACTGGGGATGATCCCCTGGGTTGGTGCTCCGACAGGTAGTTTCAGTGTTACGCTTGGCCTAGCACTAGTAACCTTCGCGACGGTGATTGTTGCTGGCTCGATTCGATTTGGCATTATCGGTTTTTGGAAGAATCAGGTACCTGGAATGGGACTTCCATTGCCCTTGGCAATTTTCCTAGTGCCGATGATCTTTTTGATCGAGGTGATGAGCTTGCTGATCAAGCATGCTGTTTTAGGAATTCGATTACTCGCTAACATGGTTGCCGGTCACTTGGTGCTCTTGGCGATCATGGGCATGGCTGTTGCAGCTGCCCCGAACGCCAATTGGGCTTTGACGGCGGTGATCGCTGTGGTGAGTTCCGTACTGTTTAGTTGTTTAGAACTGTTTGTGGCCTTTTTGCAGGCCTATGTTTTTACATTTTTGTCCGCCCTGTTCATTGGCTCGGCCGTGCACCATCATTAGCATGACCGGTGGTTTGAGTAGGAAAACATGAGTAATCAAGGAGTTAGTTCTGTGATTAAGGTAGTCAAGATTGTTGCCCTAAGTTTGTTCGCCGCTTTGGCCGTGGCCGAGCCTGCTTCCGCTGCTGAGGGAACGACCTTCTCCGGAGCATTTGGTGTTGGGCTGACCGTAATTGGTGCCGCCTATGGCATTGGTCGACTCGCCGGTTGTGCGCTCGAGAGCATGGCCCGTCAGCCTGAAGTTGCTGGTCAGATCCAAACGGCCATGATTATTGCTGCGGCGTTGATCGAAGGTTTTACGTTCTACGCATTGGTAATTTGCTCGGGCCAAAACCCCTGGCCCGCTGGCTAAGTTTTGCTTGTCAACATTTTTGCCTGACAATGTAGAGCGTCCTAGGAAAGACCTATGAGAAATAGATACTGTGCCCTGCTGGGGTTGATGATAGTGGCTCTTGTGCTGCTGCCTATCCCAAGAGCTACACATGCTCAGGAGTCGTCGCACGACACTCCGTCTGAGGGTGTGGCTCAAGACCATGAAGCTGGTGCCGACGCTCACGCTGGCGGCCATGCCCATGATCCGGGGCATGGTAATGCTGGAGCAGGCTTGGAAGATCCGGGCGAGTTCCGTGGCGACCTTGCTATCTATACTTTTGTGGTCTTTCTGTTGTTACTGGCGTTGCTCGGAAAGCTAGCTTGGCCATCCATTGCGACTGCTCTCGAAGAGCGTGAAAAACGTATCGAAGGCAACATCGCAGATGCCGAAGCGATGCAGGCTGAGGCGAAGAATATGCTTGCTCAGCACGAAGCCAAGCTAGCGACAGCTGCTGACGAGGTGCGAGAGTTGCTCGAAGAAGCGCGACGTGATGCCGAGCACACCAAATCGCAGATTATCGTAGAGGCGAAGGAAGCGGCTGGTAAGGAGCGAGACCGAGCGGTTCGCGATGTCGACCTTGCTGCTGAGAATGCTATGCACAGGCTGGTCGAGACCAGTGCGAATATGGCTGTTGATTTGGCTGGGCAGGTTGTGAAGCAAAACATAACGCCCGACCAGCAGGCGGCGCTTGTTCGTGAGGCGCTCAGTAAGTTGGCCAGCAGTAGTCCCAGCAAGAACTGATCGGATATCGACAGCATGGTAAAGAAAGAGACCAGTCGCGATACGGTTTTCGATGTCGATGTCGAGAAGCTTGCACGTGTCTACGCGCAGGCAGCTCTCGATGCTGCTGGAGACAAAGAAGACGAGTTGCTCGAGGAGTTGAATTCTGCGGTCACCGAAGTGCTGAACAATTTTCCACAGATGGAAGAAGTCTTTAGCTCGGCACTGGTTTCGCATGACGAGAAGTTGGGTGTGCTGGACCGCGTTTTTGGCTCGCGCGTCTCGGTAACCACGTTGAGTTTTCTCAAAGTGTTGACCAAGCATGGCCGACTGGGTGTACTGCGACAGGTGGTGCGGATTGCTGGTGAGTTATGGCAAGAGCGAAGTAATCGGATGCCAGTTCAATTGGAGTTGGCAATCGATTTGGACGCGTCGTTACACACCGAAATAGTCGATTCGCTACGCAGCTCGCTCGGAATCGAGCCGGTCGTTACCACGAAGATCAATCCTGACCTAATCGCTGGTTTTGTGGTCCGCGTCGGTGACAAAGTCTACGATGCCTCGACTCGCACAAGCCTTGAACGGTCGCGGCAAGCAATGATCAATCGGGCTGTCGAAGCGATTCAGAATCAGCCTGGGCAGTTTTTAGAAAAATAAGAATAGGACGCGGAGGGACGCTGATCAAGCGGATTTTCGCAGATGAGATAAAAAATTACTGACACACAAGTTTTGTTGCGAAGGATGCGAGGCGGAGGAATATGATTGCTCTTCATTAGCAATCAGCGCAAATCAGTTTAATCCGCGTTTCTCTGCGTTCTATATTTTCTGCACCTAGCTGAAGTATTATCAAATTTAAATCGGAGAGCTTCGATGAAGTTCAAAAGTGACGAAATTTCCTCGGTCATCCAAAAAGAGATC
>JAJDEE010000388.1 GCA_029259975.1 Planctomycetota bacterium | reverse complement strand
GGATCGAATTCTGGTGATAGTCCAAACCGACGTAAATCGTTACAATGTTCATTGTCCGTTGCTCCTTGGGGATGGGTAACAAGTTTCAGTACAAAACGAGTTATACCCCGGAGCAACGGGCTTTCATCCCTATCTGCAAAGCGTCTTTGACTACGTTATTCCAGATTCGTTCCTCAATCCTGGATCTGAGTACGAGCAGGTTCTCACGGTGCCTGCTGAGGTCGCTGCGGCCGTAGAGATCGTAGGGATCGTCCCCGAGCCGGGGACGCTGGCGCTGCTCGCTCTCGGCGGGGTGATGCTCGCCGGCCGCCGTCGGCGATGTGTTGTTTAGCATGTCCGTCATGAATTTGTGAGGAGAACTGAAAAGCCTAGCGCCGCCCTCTCGACAGGGGGCCGGCTTTGTCATTCTGCGACAGGCACGGCTTGTGGTCGGGGTAACAAAGGAGGCATTATAAGCGCCGGGTGCCGCTGCTGGCTTGTCCAGCAGCGCAAAGCGGGTGCCCAGCAGGGCGAACCCGGTGACGCTCTTCAACTCCGATAACGACCTGCTTGGCAAACCCGTTTTCCAACTTCTCAGAGCCGGGTGGGAGGTTCTGTCGGCGCAAACGGCGTTACCAGCATCTCGCCGGCAGGTTCACCTACCTAGAGCGAGTCGCTCTGACATACGGTCATGAGTTGCGGTTTTCGCAGCAGTTTCAACCAGAAATACGGTCGCACCTTTTGGTAATTTTCTCTCGTGTATACGCTTGAACAAGAGACTCAGCCAATATGGGTGAAACATTTCACACGCAGTTAGGTTCTGACAAGATCAACGTCATGCTTCGTCACTCGAAAAATAACTGCCCGTCCCATGAGCGCTGATCGCCGCGCCAATACGACGCAGAGCCAATGCGTACGCAGCAGTTCGCATATCTGTCTGCTCGTCTGTCATCAACTCATAAACATTGCCAAACTCACGAACCATGATCGTGTGTAGCTTTTCATGGACTTCTTCCAGCGACCAATAGTATCCAGCCTTGTTTTGTACCCACTCGAAGTAGCTAACCGTCACACCACCAGCGTTAGCCAAGATGTCGGGTACAATTAATGCTCCCTTCCGACCCAGGATTTCGTCTGCCTCACTCGTAATCGGTCCGTTGGCTACCTCGATGATTACGGGGGCCTTGATGTGTTCGGCATTTTCGGCGGTTATTTGATTCTCCAGGGCGGCAGGAATCAGCAAATCGACATCCAACTCCAGCAGCTCGGCGTTGGAGATTTTTTCCGCATGGACCGACTCGCAAACAGAGCCATCGCAATAAACCGCTTTGAGTCGACGACTCTCATTCTTCATGTAGATCAGACTAGGCACGTCAAACCCGTCTGGTTGGTAAATCGCCCCTTGGGAATCGCTGACGGCGACAACCTTGTAGCCATCCTTGTGCAAGAGTTGAGCAACATGCTGTCCGGCATTTCCGAAACCTTGCACAGCGACACGCATCTCGCTAGGCTGCCAATTGCGGCGTGATTCCAGTTCCTTGATGCAGTAGTAGGCACCGCGACCGGTGGCGTCGTCGCGGCCGAGACTTCCGCCCAGCGGAATGGGCTTTCCGGTAATGACCGCAGGCATGCGCTGGCGGCGGAGCTTGGAATACTCGTCCATCATCCAGCCCATGATCATAGCATTGGTGTAGACGTCAGGTGCCGGAACGTCTGTTTCCGGGCCAATGAAATCGGCGATCTGTCGGATGAAACTGCGGCTGAGCCGCTCTAGCTCGAGTCGTGAAAGCTCCTTCGGATTGACTGTAACGCCCCCTTTGGCACCACCGAACGGGATGCCGACCACGGCACACTTGCAGGTCATCCAAAACGCCAGCGCTTTGACTTCGTCCAGCGATACTTGGGGATGAAAACGAATACCACCCTTCCCTGGACCACGACTATCGTCGTATCGCACCCGGTAACCTTCGAACACTCGCAGCGAACCGTCGTCCATCCGAACAGGTATCGACACTTGCAGCGAGGCACGAGGATATTTCAATCGCTCAAGCACTTCGGGGTCAATCTGTGCAATTTTGGAAGCTTGTCCGAGTCTCCGAATGGCGTCAGAGAAAATGTCTGCGTTTTCCATAGAGTTATTCCTTGATTTATTATGTCACGTACGTGAGGTTGCTTGCGATCGGTGATGCTCGTAACGAGCATTTACGCCACACCTGTATGGGCAGATTCATCTGTAACGTTTTTAGCCAATGGCGAGTGCTGACGCGAGACGCGGACGCGGGTGGGCAATGCGTGGCGGTTGACGATTGACGCTACGGGCCAAACGAGCCGGATTGGTCAGCACAATCTTGCAACGTCCGTTCTCAATAGTTCCTTCCGACTTGAGCTGGTTGAGAACGACCGTTACCGACTCGCGCGTACTCCCGATCAGGCTTGCCAAATTTTGATGCGAGAGCTTCACGCGCAGGCGAATGCCATCGTCGGCTTCCCAGCCAAATTGCTGGGCTAAGTCGAGCAGCAGATGAATGGTTCGTTCACGATTCGATTTGAACAGCAAGCTCTTGAGCCGACGCTCGATGCGTTGACGCCGTAAACCTATCATCTTGGTAATTCCTACCGTCACCTCAGCACGTTCTCTCATCAGCAGTTCCATTTCCTCGGCAGGGATCATCACCACGGTCGACTTGCTAACCGCCTCGACATATTCATCTCTCACGGGCCCGCCGAAAATCGCCAATTCGCCAAACAATTCTCCAGGTTCCACGAACGCCAAGATCGCCTCTTTTCCTTCGGGCGTCAGGTGACATACTTTCACGAGTCCACTCGTCAAGAGGAAGACCGAGTCGGCCTTCTCGGTGGGCAGATAGATAGGACTTGCTGCGCGATACGAACGGAAACAGCTTTTCGATTCGATGCGTTGAATCTGATCTGGTGAGAGCTGCGTAAAGAGATTGTTGCGTTTGAGACACCACATTTTTTCATTCATCGCTTCGCTCCCTAAGTTCTGATTTGCCGGGGTGGCCGCCTTCGTGTGAGGCAGAATACGAACCAGCTGACGAGATAGAAGACGATAGTGGTAGCGCGTACCTTACAGCTTTCTTGAGGAATTATGAAAATAATCGTTTGACTTTCACGTTTTACACCCCTCCATTTGCTGGCACGGCCAAAAATCACCTACAGAAGCTTGGTCGATTGAGTTAGACTGACAGATATGCCAGCGTGTACGATGATGTCCCACAATCGGAACGGTGGCATGAGGACCTACAAAGAAACGGAGTCGTCTGTGGATCAAGTCTCGCCCGCTCAAGAAAAGGCCCTCGATCCAGAGCTTTGGGTGGACTTGTACGGCGACTATTTGTATCGCTATGCTTTTTCGAGAGTGCGCGATGCGAACACTGCCGAGGAAATCCTACAGGAGACTTTTTTGGCGGGCATTCGGTATCGAGAACAGTTTGCCGGGCAAGGGTCGGAACGCGCTTGGCTGCTAGGGATTCTGAAACGCAAGATCATAGATTCTATCAGGGCACGTGCGAAGCTCGACCGAGCTGCTGCGTACGAGGATGAACACGACCCCAGTAATCAGTTGTTCGACGCCAAAGGGAATTGGCATCAAGGTGCAGTGCCCTGGTCATCAACTGCAGAGCAACACGTTGCCTCCCGCGAACTTTGGGAAGTCGTTCGGAATTGCCTCGGTCACCTTCCCTCGGGGCAGGCCGATGTTTTTGTTTTAAGTGTGATGGAAGAAATGGAGACGGACGAGATTTGCCGCGAAATGGAAATCACGCCGGCGAGCTTCTGGACGCGTATGCATCGCGCCCGCCTGGGTTTATCGAAATGTGTCGGCAACCGCTGGTTTTGTGATGACGAGGGCACAAAACATGCTAAATGATCGTAAGGCATCGGAACTTATTTCGCAGTCGCTCACACGCGACCTGACTAAAGACGAAACCGAGCAAATCGACAAACACCTTGCCGAGGATGCCGATTCGCGTGCGTTCGCCAGGATTTCTCGCGTAATCCATAGCTCGCTTTCCGACATCGGTGTGATGGCCGAATCGGGAGACGCCTCCATCGCCCCTGGAATGTCCGACGCGACAAGGCAGCGTCTGCATCAATCAGTGCGTTTAGCGGCAGAAGGTCAGCAGGCCGAAAGTGACCCACCGGATAAAAACCTTTCCCAAGAGGAGAGTGCGGTAGGCGAGAAGACGCCCCGTCTTGAAGGCAGCTTATCTGACACCTGCGATCTCACTCCCCTGAGTGTGTTGCCAGAAGAGAAGAGCTCCGGTACGCATCCTACGCCAGATTTGCGAAAGCTCGTCTCACGATTTACTCTCATTCGTAAACTGGCTCAAGGCGGACTGGGTTCTATTTGGCTAGCACGCGATGAGAAATTGAAACGGACTGTGGCGATCAAAGAAATGAATGTCGATGCCAGCGAATCTCCCGAGGCATGGCAACGATTTCATCGCGAAGCTGAGATCACAGGACTCCTTGAGCACCCCAACATCGTACCACTCTACCAATTCGGTAGCGATCCGAAGTCGGGGCAACCATTCTACGCGATGCGTTTTGTCGGCAAGCGTACGTTGGCTGATGCCATCATTGAATATCATGAGCGACGGCAGCAGTCTGGAGAGGCCGATGCCTTGGAACTACATCGATTACTGACCGCGTTTATCGGCATCTGCCAAGCGATCGCCTATGCCCATTCTCGCGGTGTCATTCACCGTGACCTCAAGCCAGAAAACGTAGCTCTTGACAACTTTGGCCAAGTGATCGTACTTGACTGGGGACTTGCCAAATGGTCCGACGATGCTGAACTGACGACGCAACTCACGATCGAACCATGTTCCGATGACAGCACGCTTGCCTGCACGATGGCGGGTGACGTGATTGGTACACCGCTCTACATGTCTCCAGAACAGGCAGCAGGCGATCTCAACAACGTTGACGAAAAAACGGATATTTACGGACTGGGCG
>JAJDEE010000387.1 GCA_029259975.1 Planctomycetota bacterium | reverse complement strand
AGCGACTGTCGACATGCAGTCGATCGTACGCAGTGTCATCCGCGACGTCGGCTACACCGACTCGACGATGGGCATCAGCGCTGACCACTGTGCCGTGATGGTCGCGATCGACGAGCAAAGCGCCGACATTGCGATGGGTGTCGACGACGATGCCGCCTCGGGCAAAGACATCGGCGCCGGCGATCAAGGACTCATGTTTGGCTACGCCTGTAACGACACACCCGAACTTATGCCGCTGCCGATCGCGCTGTCACATCGCATTCTTAATCGCTTGACCGAAGCCCGGCAAAACAAAGAAGTCGACTGGCTGCGTCCCGATAGCAAAAGCCAAGTGACCGTCGAGTTCGACGGCAACACGCCCGTGCGGATCGATACGGTCGTGATCTCGACGCAACACGCTCCCGAAGTGAGCAACGACGAGATTCGCGATTTCATCATCGAAAAAGTCATCAAGCCCGAACTGCCTGCCGGTCTCGCAGGCGGAGACATCACCTTCCACATCAATCCAACCGGACGATTCGTGGTCGGCGGCCCGCATGGTGACTGTGGACTCACGGGTCGCAAGATTATCGTCGACACCTATGGCGGTTGGGGACGGCATGGCGGTGGAGCGATCAGCGGCAAGGACCCCACCAAAGTCGACCGCAGCGCCGCCTACATGGCCCGTTACGTGGCCAAAAACATCGTAGCGGCTGAGTTGGCCGATCGCTGCGAAGTGCAGCTCGCCTACGCGATCGGAGTTTCCGAGCCGGTAAGCATCTACATCGACACCGAAGGCACCGGCAAAGTCGACGACGCAGAAATCTGCGAAGCGGTAAAACAAGTCTTCCCGCTCAGCCCAGCAGGCATCATTGAGCACCTCGACCTACGTCGGCCTATTTACCGGCTCACAGCCGCAGGTGGTCACTTTGGGCGTAGCGAGCCGGAGTTTACTTGGGAAAAAACCGATATGGCCGTCAAATTGGCCGAAGCGCTCGGACAGACAGCCGGGACGTAAGTTCTTTGCGAGACCGCTAGCGATTGACGCTAGCGGTTTCACCTTGGACAAAGATAAGAATGCTGTAGGCCTATTTTGCTGATGCGCTGTATGCTGAACAGCATGCCGCTTAGTCATCCATTCTCTTCACCTGCTCTCGAACCGGCTGGCATCCGCCTGCCTTGGCAGTTTCGTGTGCGCCCGCTGCTGTTCGTAACCATCGGCTCGATCGTGGCGATTCTCTTGGTGGTTGGCAGTTTGTTTTGCGCTCGCCGATTGACGGGCGATCTGACCGCCAACCTGACGCCCGCAACGATGTTGCTATTCGCGCTGGTCACCGCAGCGACACTTACATTTTCGCGTATCGCTTGGCGGCGAAGCTTCCCGCTTGAAACCCCAGAAGACCTGAGCATCACCGATCAGATGTTAGGCTGGGCTTCGTCGGCGGCGCTGACGATGCTCGCTGTTGGTAGTTGCTACCCGGCCAATCGGACAACCGATCTGCTGATTTGGTTGCCGATACTCGTCGCCGACCAGTTTTGGCGGCAAAACTTTTTTGATGCCGGCGAACCTTGGATACCACACGAGGATGAAGATCAAAATCTATTGATATCGCCTACTTTGGCAACCGCAACGACGCCGCAACTTCGCGACCCAAAGCTATCGAACGTCGTCCAGCAAATTTTCCGTATGCAGGACGAACACCAGCACGAAGTGATTTATGGCACGCTACGGGCAGATTTTGTGGCGGGGCAGCGCACGGCAGTCGTCCACGTTGGGTTTTGCCCTCCGCTAGCGTATCTTCCTGAAATCGAAGCTGAGGCGCTGCCGGGGTCGCAGGCAAAAATCAAAGTGGTGCAAGCACTCGCCCACGGTACCCGCATTGATATTCGTCTGCCGTCAACTGCCCCGACTGACTGCCAGCTTTGGATTGACCTAGCTGCTCGGCCTGTGGGGACTGTCACGGAGATAAATGACCAAGCCTCAATGCCAGGGCCATCGCATCAAAACTTGGATGAATAATTCGCCGGTCGGTTGCCTGGGTCGAGGCTGGTTTACGCGGGGACGAGGATTTTAGCCACTTTACGTAGGATAGGCTTCTAGCCTGTCTGTGGAAAAGTGTTAACCGACAGGCATGAAGCCTAACCGACGTGATCCCCGTTTGCCCAACTCGGCAGCTTCCGGGTATAATCGTTGATCCTCATATCCCGCCGACTTAACTTACCCCGCCCGCCGACTTTACTTGCCCCGCCCAATGGGGAAGGATTCCTGCCATGTCGTTTTCACGATTTTTCGCGCTGCTTGCCGTTGGCTGCCTGCTGGTTCTGTCACTCCATGAGTTGGCAAACGCGCAGATCGTGCGACGATTTGCCGGGGGTGGCGTTCAAGTGAATGCGCCATTTGTCCGCGTGAATGTGGGTCCCGGTGGCGCAACCTCAGTACGTGCCCCCTTTGTTGCGGTGGATCGTCAGGGCCGAACATTTTTAGGACGGCGCCGGCGTTTGATGTCGCCACCTCTGCAGCCGACGCCTCAACAGAATGCTACTCGATACTCGGAATTGCCCACTCAGCGGCCCGCGCTGCAGCCAGCCCCAGACGTGGCAGACGTCGACGCCCTGCCCTACCCCACCGCTAGGCAATTAGCAGCGATGGAGGATGGGGAGCTGGTGGAGACATTACGTCAAATGATGGCCAGGCTTCAATATCGTTTATCGCTACTGACAACGGGCGAAGGCTGGCAGAAATATTTAGTTCTTAGCCGAGAAGCCTTAGGTTCGCCGGGTGCCCCACCGGCAGCTGCTCATTTCGATGCGGTCCAAAAAATACTACCCCGTTATCAGAGCGTGCAAGACGATCCGCAGTTCCTCAAAATCGCAACGCTGCCGAGCTTCGTAGCTTCGTTTGCTACGCTCCAGGAAGTCGATCGTCGTTTCGGTGGTACTGTGGACAGCTACGAAAGCGATGGCCCCGAAATCACCGATCCCAACAACGGCGCGCCACCGGCGGATGAAGCTGCAGCTGAAGAACCGTTAGAGATTTTACCGACGCCCCAGTCTATCGCAGTGCCAAATGCAACCCGCGGCGAGCGGTCGATCTTAAAACGCAAATAAGTCCTT
>JAJDEE010000386.1 GCA_029259975.1 Planctomycetota bacterium | reverse complement strand
CTCGCAACTTAGGAACAGTCGTAGATTGTTTAACCGTAGGATTCATCGCAGGCATTTCTCTCACGCAGCAATCGGGCGACCACCGCGAAGTTCTTCATCGCGGGGAGGAAAATTTTGGCCGTTGTTGTACAAGGCCTTTAGCCGCCGCAGTTCGGCGCGAAACGCATTCTCGGCCAATTGTGTCAGCGTCAGCCGCGCCGGATAGCCGGCCAGGTAGACCGCCGCATCGCGCGCTTCGTCCAACACATCCTGCGGCAAGTAAATCGTCGCGCGGACTTTAGCATTACGCACTTTGGCTTGCTGGGTCTTGGATTGATGGGGTTGTTGCATTCTTAGGTTCCTCCACAGTCTGCGAACAATTGTTGTTACGTTCTTCACAGGGAAAGTTCCCCTGCCAGCTATCATCGGACGCCGTGGTGACCTTAGTTCAAACGTAGGACGTTAGGCTGCGAAGCTTCGCCAGAAGACAGAATGCAAACACCAAGCAGATCAGGATCAATCGGCAAAGTTTGCCAACGACGACCGCTGAGCAGTTTTGCGAGTTTTGGCATATTGCGAATGCTATCCAAAACGCGTTTTTTGTCGCAAAAGTCCGAGCGATTTACAATGGCTCATTTCGTTTCGTCCTACAATCACAGGTGTTTGCCAAAAAGGCGCTACACGAAACGGCGTTAGTTTTGCGAATTCGGGCCTGCAAAGTGTGTCAAAACTCCATGCGGCAGTTGGCAAAAAGCACCATAAAGCACTAAAAACAAGCATCGAATTCTCCTGGAAGTTTTGGAAAGGGGGTCGCAAAAGTAAAGCTACTTGCAGGCCCGAAGGGCCGCAACAACTGCGGCCGGAGCCGTAAGGCACCAGATCGCTGGCAAACATTGAATTGAGGCCGGGAAGGCCGACACAAAACAACGGGGCGAATGTATCGGCCCTCTGGGCCTTATTTCTAACGCCAACTATTCCTGACACCACCGGCTGGGGGTGTATCGACCCTTCGGGCCTACGTGCGAGCTTGCATGATTCCGTACCGATCATTTTATAGATCGCCCCGGCCAATTGCAGCAACGTTTTTTGGCCACGTGCGATAATGCAAACACTCTCCGATATAAAACCTGACTCAACATTGCCAGATCGGCAATAAACCTCTCCCAGCAATGGCTTTGTGGCTGTTTGAGAAGTTGCTAGAATAGGGTGTTATACGAAGGTAAACCCCACTCATATCTTGTTAGGCGACTATGGCCAACACAAAAGAAGGCGTTGTCAAAGTCGGCGACGTTGACTACCTCTGGAGTGTCTTTCGGCAGCCTTGTTGGACAAGAGGTCGGACTCACGATACGCCCACTTTGTTGGGACTGGCAATATTGGTCGAGCCGCCGGAGCCGAGTCACCGCGAACTTTTTTTGGAATTTGAAGCTCACGAGAGTCGCCATAGAGATATGCGGATGCATCAGCGATTTCACGTTCCTGATAGTCGTTTAGTTCAGGCGATCGAGAGTGCCATGGAGGCGGGCTGGAATCCTGATTCCCGTGGCAAGCGTTTTGTGTTTGAGGCTGGATCGCTACAACCGCGTTGACGTCGCCTAACAAAAGCATGCACGAGACCGGCCGGTCCCGTGCGTATTAATTGGAAGCATCACAACGGCCGGCCCGTGATGCTGGACGTTCGTCGGACTGAAAATGGACCAACCGCTGCATAGTTGCATGACGAAGGCTGTGATCGCCGGGTGCCTCTGCTAGCTTGCCTAGCAGTGCGGAGCGGGTACCCGGTTTCCACTGCTGGACAAGCCAGACAGTGGCACCCAATAACGTTTACGTTCAAAGAAAAAGCGAAAATCAGCGCCAACCGTCGCGGCCCTGTTAACGCAAGCGTTACCCGGCTGAAATCGCGATGGATGTACCGAGACTCGCTTAGCCGCTAAACTGTCCACATGGACACCGTCTATATCGAAACGTCAATCGTTAGCTATGCGACTGCCAGGCCCAGTCGCGACCTCCAAACCGCCGCATTGCAACAGCAAGCACGCGACTGGTGGGCGACTGAACGTTCCAGGTTCGAGCTTTTCACTTCGCAGGTGACACTAAACGAGGCGGCTGCTGGCGACCCCACTGCTGCGGCCGACCGCCTGAAACTGCTGGACGGGCTGCCCCTCGTCGATGTTGGCTCTGACTCTCAGACGCTGGCCGCACGCTTGATAGCGGCTCATACAATGCCGCAAAAAGCGGCTGCGGATGCGTTGCATGTTGCCGCAGCAGCCCTGGCCGGTGTAAAATACTTCCTGACGCTGAATTGTAAGCATATCGCTAACGCACACGAACTACCACGCATCTACCAACTGTTGCGTGACGAAGGGCTCGACACACTCCTTATCTGCACTCCATCAGAATTTCTGGGCGGTGATGACGATGACAACCGAGAATCCAATCCTTAATGAACTACACGCCGTGCGCGAGCAAATGCTGGCGGATGCTGGCGGTACGCTTGCTGGCCTGGTTGCAAAAATTCAATCCGACCAAGCGAAGTCTGGTCGTGTAATAATCAAATCGACGGATAACAAAGCGTTGAGCCAGAAGAGCAGCGAAACTGGCACCACCTGAAATCAGCGTCAACCGACGCCGGGTGCCCCTGCTAGCTTGCCTAGCCGTGCGAAGCGGGTACCCGGTTTCCACTGCCGGACAAGCCAGGCAGTGGCACCCGATGACGTTTACGATCAATGAAAAAGCGGCACGTCGAGCACGACGTAAAAAACTCGTCGTGTCCGTCGTGTCGTCGTGGTTCATTGGTCTTTTTTGAGCTGGCAGAGCAGTATGAAAGGGCTTGGCAGCCTGCTGGCAGCCGCTCTGACGACGGGTTGTGTCAGGCCTCGATTCCGCTACAATGCGGGGCTACCTCACCGATTTGGCGAAATCCCACTTCACCCCACCGAAAAAGCGGCAGAACGAACCCATGGCCAAACGATCCAACATCAAGATTGCTAAGAAAGACCCTGTTTGCATCGACGGCGTGCGTCCTCGTCCGATGTTCGTCGACTACAAAGATCTTGATCTGCTTAGCAAGCTGACCAACCGCCACGGACGCATCGTCAGCCGCCGCAAGACCGGCTGCGCTGCATCGAGCCAGCACGCTGTCTCGAGGGCGATTAAGCGAGCACGGTTTATGGCGCTCATTCCCTACGAAGGAAATTAAAGAGGCCCTACGAAGGAAACTAAAGGGGGCCCCTACGAAGGAAGCTAAAGGGAAATGACGAATGACGAATGACGAATGACGAAGTCTCCCCACTTCGTCATTCGTCATTCGGGCTTCGACATTCTTCATATCCATGTCCAAGCCTTTCCGCACAACTCGCCTCGTCGAATTCCACGACACTGACATGGCGGGCATCATGCACTTCGCCTCGTTTTTCCATTACATGGAATCGGCCGAGCACGAGTTAATTCGCTCCGTCGGCTATAGTGTTCACAGCCGAGTCGATGGCCAGTTACTGAGCTTCCCGCGCGTGGCTGCTTCTTGTGAGTTTCATTCTCCTGCCCGCAGCGAAGACATCCTCGACATTGAGATCTCGATCGTTCGCATCGGCAACAAGAGCTTGCACTACCAACTCGAATTCAGCATCGAAGGCCGCAAGGTAGCCACCGGAAAAATCTCCAGCGTTTGCTGCAACGTCGAGCCAGGGCAGCCGATGGTTTCGGTCCCATTGCCGGCAGAAATCAAAGAGAAGCTAACACGCTATCTCGCCTAACGCCGTAGGATAGGCTTCCAGCCTGTCCATCCAATGTCACGCGCATGGTACGGACAGGCTAGAAGCCTATCCTACGTTATGCCCCGAGGCCGCAACATCGATTCTCCGACACCCTACTTGATGAACCTCGTAGTCCGGCTCGCGACGGGGCTAGAAAAACTCGCTATTGCCGAACGACAACGGGCCATCGATTTTTTCCTTTCTCGACAACAACCAGACGGCGGCTTCTGTGGCCGAGCAGGCGGCAGCGATCTGTATTACACGGCGTTTGCGCTCCGTGGCCTAGCCATATTGGGTTGCGAAGACGAGCCGATGCAAAAACGGACTGCCGAATATCTGCGTGGTCAATTGCAGCAAAGCGTCAGTGTCATCGATCTTATCTCGTTGGTTTTTGCTGCGAAGTTTCTGGAAACCTGGTGTGCAGAGAGCGTCTTTGCAGACGTTGCGAAGGGATGGCCAAATTCGGTGGCTGACCTTTTTGAAACGTTTCGCCGGCCCGATGGCGGCTATGCAAAAACTGCCGAAGGCCGAGCCAGCAGCACTTATCAAACTTTTCTGATCGCCCTCGCTTACGAATTGTTGGAGCTTCCGTTGCCTACCCCCAGTAACGCTGCGGAATTTCTGCTGGGTCAGCAACGCGACGATGGCGGCTTTGTCGAGATCGGCGTCATGCGCCGGAGCGGCACCAATCCGACCGCCGCAGCCATCGGTGGGCTGCTCGTTCTTGAGCCGCAGGTTAGTCGGCCGCTGCTCTCGGAAAAACTGTCGGAAAGTGTGACTGACTTTTTACTCAGCAACATTACCGACGAAGGCGGACTCCGTGCGAATACACAGATACCGATTGCCGACCTGCTCAGCACCTACACCGGCCTGCAGACCGTTCGTGATGTCGGGGCTTGGAGCGAAATAGATCGCGTAGCCGCGCTCGCTTTTGTCGAACCGCTCCAACAAGCTTCAGGCGGCTATCTGGCAGCGGCGTGGGACGAAGTCGAAGATGTCGAGTATTCATTCTACGGCACGGCGTTACGCGGGTTGTTATTGTCCGACGAATAGCACCCAAGTACAGAGTCCTTTCTGGCTGCTCTCTGCTGGCTATGAAAATATAAATGAACCACGACGACACGACGGGCACGACGCAAAAAATCGTTGTGTCTGTCGTGTCGTCGTGGTTCAACTTTATATTTCCGTCACAAGTAATTTCCGTGACTTTGTAGTTTGCCTTGAATAGAACCTTGGCTTAATTGTCTTGTAGCGTCACAATGCATGCATGACTTCGCTCATTGCCAAAAACATCTCGAAACAATATCCGGCAGCCACCGGTAAGCCGTTAGAGATTTTAACCGACGTTTCGCTGACACTAGCCGCAGGCGAAAACCTGGCGGTCGTCGGTCCTAGCGGCTGTGGCAAAAGCACATTACTGGCAATTCTCGGCACGCTCGACGAACCCTCCGCTGGCACCGTCACGCTCGACGGGGTTGATCCCGCCTCACTCGATGAAAAATCACTCGCCCAATTCCGCAGCCGGCAAATTGGTTTCGTTTTTCAAGATCATCACTTACTGCCGCAATGTACCGTACTCGAAAACGTGCTGGTGCCTTTTCTAGCCGATGGCCGCGCAGGCCCCGAACAAGTTGCCACAGCCGAACAATTGCTTGAACGCGTCGGCCTGTCTGAGCGGCGTCTGCACCGCCCGGCGCAGCTTTCAGGCGGCGAAAAGCAGCGGGTTGCCATCGCGCGGGCTTTGGTACGCGAGCCGACCCTCCTGTTAGCCGACGAGCCGACCGGCAACCTCGATCAATCGACCGCCACCGACGTAATACAACTGCTGCTTGATCTGCAACAAGAGCATCAATCAATCTTGGTCGTCGTCACGCACAGCGAAACGCTAGCAGCCCGACTCCAGCGCCGCGGCGTTTTGGATGGAGGCCGATTAACATTTTGAAGATTTTCGGCAAGATTTGGCCGTCCCAAGCGACTGATTTACCACAGGGGACACAGAGTAGCACAGAGGAAGAAATAAGTGGATTTTCTAGGCATTTCTCTCTGCGATCCTCTGCGATCCTCTGCGTCCTTGTATTTTATCAAAAGACGAAGATGTCGTATTACTTTCTTAGAATATTTCAGGCCAGCGTTTCAATCATCTGAAGTGTCACATTCTTCAGACCAACAGAAAGACGATTCTTCTCATGGCTCCAGTAGGAATAAGCGTGCTCAGTTTACCATTTCTTGTGATGCTCAGCTCGCTGGTGGCTATACCGCTAGCCGGGCCGCCGCTGCCGCTCGACCCGGCGCTCTCGGCGATCGCGCCATCCGAGTGCTTGTGGTACGCTTCGTCCGCTGGCGTTGCCGAGCCTGATCCCAAAAGTGCCAACCAAACTGAGCAACTCTTCGCTGAGCCAGAAGTGCGTTTTTTCGCCAAGGAATTTCAGAATCAGCTGACCAGCATTCTGCAGCGCAGCGCTGGCAACGGACGCGCAGAGCGCGTGATGGCCACCGAGATCCCAAAATTGGTCCTGGCGATAACGTCTCGACCGTTGGCAGCTTTTGTCGAAGACATTCAGATTGCCGACGATGGTTTTGAGATGCAAGCGGGGCTGGTGCTTAGCGCTGGTGAGCAGCGACCTGTTATCGAGGCTGCCATTGACCAACTCGTCGATCTGGCGATGGAAAACGATGTCGTGATTGGCACCGTAAACCTCGATGGCGAAACTTGGAGCGTGGTGCGCGTCTCGATGCAAACACCCGAGATTCGCTGGGGCTGGCATGACAACTATTTGATTCTGGCAATCGGCGACGGCACCGTCGACACGATAATCGAGCGGCTAGCGGGATCGACGCCTACTTGGCTTGCAAAACTACGTAGCGAG
>JAJDEE010000385.1 GCA_029259975.1 Planctomycetota bacterium | reverse complement strand
GGCGAATCGGAGCTAGCTGTCGGCAACGCAAAGTTGGAACAGGCGAAGACTTTAGCCGGCTATCTCCAAATCAAAGCACCCTTTGCCGGCGTCGTGGCTGAGCGAAATGTCGACCCAGGCAATCTCGTGCGGCCTGCGAATGCCGGCAGCAGCATGAAGCCGCTGATGGTGGTGGCCCATGTCGACCGTCTGCGCGCGATCGTCCACGCGACGACCGACGTGGCGGGGCAGTTGACCCTCGGTCAGGCCGTGGAATTCAAGGCCGACGATGTGCTTGGCAGGACGTTTGAAGGCCAGCTCTCGCGAATGGCAGGTACCTATAATCGAAAAACACGAATGATGCGGACGGAGATCGATCTAGAGAATTCACCTGACCCGGCAACAGGTCAGCGTCCATTGCGGGCGGGTAGTTACGGTTCGGCCACGATCATTCTGCAATCAGCAACATTGCCCTGCGTGCCCGAGTCGGCGATTCGCCGCCGAGGCGACCGCACGTCTGTCGTCGTCGTGAGTGACGGCACCTGTCTTGTGACACCGGTAAAAATTGCTTTTGCTAGTGGCGAATTGGTTGCGATTGCCGAGGGCATCGCGGCCGGCGACCAAGTGGTGATCGACCCCGAAGGCATCAAAGACGAACAGATGCTCAAGGGCACAGAGATAAAAATCGTGAGTTTTGGTAGGCGGTAGGTGACTGACTTCAACCCAGGCGAGCTTCCGCTCGGTGCGGGTGGCCCGCTCCCGTTGGTCGCTCAATAGTAAAATTTACTGCTCGGCCGAAAATTAAAACGATCAAGGAAGATCGAATCATGTTTAATCGAAAGAAACACTATTCGCGTCTCGCGTTGGTTGCGCAGGTAGCATTATGCTGCGGCTGCATCTCGCCAAGTTCTCAGGTAGCGGAAACGCGAGACCCGTTTTTGGAGCCTTCCTCGCTGCAACCCGTAACGCTCCAGGCCTCGAAGCTCGTTGTGCCGACCAGTACGCCGCCGCTAAAACCTTTGCCCAGTCTTGAAACGCCAGCACCGTCGAGAATTTCCGGCGCCCCGACCGTGAAACTGATGGCATTCGAGCAAGAAGTCAGCGCGACGAATTCAGAGATTCTGCAGGAGCCTCCTGCTGGATCGTTGGAACCGGTACGGGCTGACGAATATCTCAACGCTGACCAACCGGCAAGTTTGACTGCGACACTCGTATCGCAGATGGTGCCGGCTTCGCAGACGGTGATCGAAGCGGGCGCCTATCCGATCGACTTGGCTAACGCGCTCGGTTTGGGTGGAGCTGATAACCTGCAAGTGCGATTGGCACGGACACGGTTGTTTCAGGCTCAGGCACGCCACTTTGAAGCGAAGACACTATGGCTGCCGTCGATTCGCTTAGGCGTCGGCTACAACAAACACGATGGGCGCCTGCAAGAGACAGCAGGCAATGTGATCGAGGTCGAACGGAATTCGCTGTTTTATGGCGGAGGACTTGGCTTGGGGGGGATGCCACTCAACGGTGGGGCGGGCGGCCCGCCACGATTGGTTGTGAATCTGTCGTTGGCCGATGCTTACTTCAAGCCGCTGGCCGCTTGCCAAGAGGTCGCAGCACAGGGCGCGGCCGAACGTGTGGCCAGCAACGATTCGCTAGCAGATATCGCGATTGGCTATCATGACTTGCTCGAAGCACACAGTCGTTTGGCCAACTCGGTCGCAGCGAGTGAGATGACTGAGAGAATGGTTGATCTGGTCGAGAATTTTGAGCGGGAAGGATTTAGTTCAAATACCGAAGTCAGCCGAGCGCGTGCGTCGCTCGGTCGTTGGCAGCGTGAGGTGGTCGGTGCCGAGCGATTGACCGTTACCAGCAGCGCCAAGCTTGCTCGCACGCTGCGATTGCCGCCACAAGTGCAGCTGGTGCCCGTCGAAGAATATCTGATGCCGGTCGATTTTATGGATGGCCCGCAAGACCTCGACGCGATGATCGCCGACGCTTGGCACCGTCGTCCGGAGATTTCGCAGCTAGCGGCCTATCGCGAGGCGGCTAGCTTTCGTGTGAAGGAAGAAAAATGGCGTCCGTGGATTCCGAATGTTCAGGTTGGTGCTAGTGCTGGTGGTTTTGGCGGCGGTCCGTCGACGAATTTTCCCTCGGCGTCCGATCGTAGCGATGTCGATCTGCTAGCGGTCTGGGAAATGGAGAACATGGGAATGGGCAACGTCGCCCACCAGCGTTTACGTCGCGGCGAGCTGCACGAGCGCGTGCTCGAACTCGAAGCCTTACGCGACAAAATCGCCGCAGAAGTCGTCTCGGCTGCGGCAGACGTGGCCAGCTATCGCCGCCAAATGGAAATCTCTCAAGCAGCTATCACCGCCGCCAAGCAGAGCTATCAACTCAACGAGCAACGCATCCGCGAAAACGAAGGATTGCCGATTGAGCTGTTGCAATCGATTTCCGCGCTGGTCGAGGCGCGCAACGCGTACACCGAGGCCGTTGCGAATTACAACCGGTCACAGTATCAGCTATTACGCGCGCTGGGGAATCCGGCAGGAGTGCCTGGAACCACAAATTCGCTGTAGGCGAACCTGTAAGTCTAGCAAGGCACACTACTTTTGAGCTGAATTGTTACCAACTAGGCTTGTTCAAAAAGTAAAAGCTTGCATTCGTAGGCCCCGATCTAGTAGGCTATAGCAATACACGATCCACTATATTTCCTAGTCGGATTTTGTCTTTTGGGGAACAGGCATACCTAACAAAGAAGAGGTGCGGGATGCGTACAAGTTTCTTCCAGAGAGTGTTACTCTCGGCGTTTGTTATTGTGATTGGAATTCCGGCGTCGTACGCTATCAACATTAGCGTGCAATATGCACCGGGAACGCTTTTTTATGCTGGAATCGATGGCACGGCGAAGGC
>JAJDEE010000384.1 GCA_029259975.1 Planctomycetota bacterium | reverse complement strand
CGCGAGCGTAAGCGACCGGAGCGTACACCATGCAAATACTCCGGTCGCATACGCTCGCGGTAAGCATTCAGGAGATTGCGGGTCGCCTGCTATGCCTCCCAAGGCTCGCACTCGGCCCAGTTGTCGCCGTGTTTTACGTCGACTTTTAGTGGCACGGCTAGCGGCATCACTTGACACATTTCTTCGATGACGAGGTTGGCGAGTGGGTCGATCTCGTCGGGGGAAACTTCGAACACCAGTTCGTCGTGGATCTGTAACAGCATCTTTGCTGTGAGTGTTTCGTTTTGCAAGCGGCGGTGGACGCCTAGCATGGCTAGCTTGATGAGGTCGGCCGCCGAGCCTTGGATGACAGTGTTGACAGCGGTTCTCTCGGGCAAGTTGAGCTGGCGTAACGCACCAGTCTTCGCCTCGCGAAATCCATCGGGCACGGCTCTCACGCCTTGCACCGCACGACGACGTCCGAGCAGTGTCGTAACGTAGCCTTGCTCGCGACAATCGTTAAGCGTTTTGGTAAAGAATTCAAGCACGCCCGGATAACGGTCAAAATACGTCTCGATAAAGTCGGCGGCCTCTTCCTGCGAAATACCCAAGCTCTTCGCCAAACCAAAAGGGCTTTGGCCGTAGATGATGCCAAAATTGACGGCCTTCGCGCGGCGGCGCATTGACGAGTCGACATCGGCTAGCGCGACGCCCTCGACCTGGCTGGCGACCAGCGCGTGGATGTCTTCGTCATTGGCAAACGCCTGGCAGAGGGTCGGGTCGCCCGTAAAATGAGCCAACACACGTAGCTCGATCTGCGAATAGTCGGCGGCTAGCAGCTTCCAACCGTCGGGGCCAGCGCGAAAGGCCGAGCGGATTTCGCGGCCTTCGGCAGTTCGGATGGGGATATTTTGCAGATTGGGATTGTTCGAGCTGAGGCGTCCCGTGGCGGCAACAACTTGGTTGAACGAGGTGTGGACCCGTCCTGTTTCTGGATGCACCATCTCTGGCAGGGCGTCAACATAAGTGTTGAGCAGCTTGGAGTATTGGCGGTACTCAACGATCTTGGCGGGCAGTGGATGCATCGGGGCCAGCTCTGCGAGAACGCTCGCGTCGGTGCTGGCGCCCGTCTTGGTTTTCTTGATAACGGGCAGGCCCAGCTCGGTGAATAGCAATTGGGCCAACTGTTTAGGCGAGGCGATGTTGAGCGGATGGCCGGCCATTTCTTCGATTTCGGTAGCCAATTCGTGCAGGCGGACCGTGTATTGCTTGCTGAGTTCGGCCAGTCGTTCGATGTCGACGTGGATGCCCAAGAATTCCATGTCGCCTAAAATTTCCAGCAGCGGTACTTCGACGTCGTCGTTGAGTTTGGCGAGGCCGTCTTTTTCGAGACGTGCTTGCAGCAGCGGTTGCAGTTGCAGCGGCAAGTCGGCATCCTCACCAGCGTAGGGTGCCACGTCGGCGACCGGTACCTCGTCCATGCGTTTTTGGTTTTTGCCTTTGCCTATGAGTGTGTCGATTTTGGTCGTCGTGTGATCGAGGTAGCGGCTAGCCAGATGGTCAAGGTTATGGCTGCGCTCGCCTGCGTCGAGCAAATAGCTCGCCAACATCGTGTCGAATTGGATGCCTGCCAGCCGAATGTCTGCCCCCCGCAGCACGACCTGATCGTACTTTAGGTTTTGACCGATCTTGGCGATCGCAGGATTCTCGAGCACAGGTCGCAATTTGTCGGCAACCAGCGTGGGATCAAGGACCGTGTCACCCTCGGGGCCAAGCACTGGCACGTAGTAGCCTTCGTCGGGCCGATAGGCCAACGCATAGCCGACGATTTTGGCAATACGCGGCGTAATGGCTGTCGTTTCGGTGTCGACCGAGATAAGCTCCTGCTCGGCGAGCTTGTCGACCAACTCGTCGAGTGCATCGATCGTGTCGACCAAGTGATAATCAGCGGTCCGGTTTTGCTTGACAGCGGCTCCACTGCTGTGGCCATCCAATTCGGCGGCTCGCTGTCCCAGAGAACGAAAACCAAAGTTTTGGAACAACTCGGCCAATCGTTCGTGATCGACTCCGCCTACTCGCGCAGCATTCAAGTCTGGCGTGATCGGCACTTGGGTGTCGAGTTTGACCAAATCGCGAGACAGGAAGGCTTGATCGCGGAACTCGATAAGGTTTTCTTTGCGTTTCTTGCCCGAGACTTCCCCCGCGTGGTCGAGGACCGATTCGAGCGTGTCGTATTTGGCGAGCAGTTCCTGGGCGATCTTTGGGCCGATCAGCGGTACGCCCGGAACGTTGTCGACTTTATCGCCAACGAGCGACTGGAAATCGACGACTTGATCGGGGCGAATTCCCCAATCGTCGTTGAGCGACGCGGCGTCGTACACTGCTGCCTTGCGGATGTTGTAGATCGACACGCGCTCGGTGATCAGTTGCCGACAATCCTTATCGCCCGTGACGACCAAGCAGTTGGCCGCTTGCTCGTCGCAAAGCTGTGCGACCGTCGCTAACACATCGTCGGCCTCGAATCCCGGAGAGCTTAGCACTGGGATGCCGAGCGCTGCGAGTACCTCACGAATTTTCGGAATCTGCGACCGCAACTCCTCGGGCATCGAGCTGCGGTCGGCTTTGTAGCCGTCGAACAAATCGTGACGAAAGGTCGGCCCGGGCAGATCAAAGGCGCAAAGCAAAGCGTCGGGGCGGCGCGACTCGAGCAGCTGCAACATGTCGCGAACGAAGCCGTAGACAGCTCCCACTGGCTCGCCGCTAGGGCTGGTCATTTCGGGCAATGCGTGAAACACCTGATAGATCAACGAATGGGCGTCGACAGCACAGAGGGTCCAATCGCGAATGTCAGGGGCTTCGTCAGGATGTATTTCAGGACTTTTTTCGGCCGTTGGTGCCGATTCTGGAATGATTTCGTCGAGAGGTTCCATGCCGGGTAATGACGTTTGGCGCGAAGATTTGGGCATGGCTGACGATTTCGGATTTTGGATTAGTGAGATCAGATTGGCAGCAAAGCGTTCTACGGCTGAGGCTTACGACGATGCCAGCGAATCACACGCCTCGCGCGAAATCCTACGGCGGTTTTGCCAACCGTGTCAAGCTGGCTCAGTTGCCACAACTCGACCTAATCGGCAATTCTTGACACTCCCCAAACCCCCAACTATGCTCGACTTAGAGCAATTTAGGGATAGATTCGGAACTGATTCGGAACCAGGCGATAGAACAGAGATCAAGGGCGGTATCACAATTATGGCTTCTCGTGACAATCAGACGATGCAGATTATCGTCATCGTGCTGGCCCTAGGCTTCATCCTGATGAGTGTTGGCCTCGTGATGGTCAACAACTCACGCAAGACGGCTGTTGCTCGCGCCAAGGATGAATCGGAGAAAGCCAGCACCGCTCGCAATGACCTACGCGGACTTCAAGCCGAGGCCAATTCTTACAAGACTTGGATCGGCTTTGGCGAAGCCGACAACTACCCAGACTTAAAGAAGACGTTTGACGAAGATATGCAACGTTGGGGTGGCACATTCGAGGAATCGAGCCAAGCCTTCCGCACAATCCTTGAGAATATCTTTGAAGAGAATCGCAAGCTGGCCCAAAGTGAAGGGGACGCGAAAACGCAAGTCAAAGATTTCAAGCAAAAGCTGCTTGCAACGCAAGCTCAAACCAGTGAGCAAATTGCGAAATATGAGGGCGAAACAAAAAAAGCCATCGCTGACAAAGAAAGCCTTCGCAACGAATTTAATAAGAGCCGTGAGCAAATCAACGCTGAGAATGCAAAGATTGCCGGTCAGCTTGCAGAGCATCGCAAACAGATTGATGTGTTAGTTGCCGAGAATAACGAGGCTCAACAGGTGCTGCAAAAGAAAATTAATGGCTTGCAGCGAGTTGTCGAAATTCTTAAAAG
>JAJDEE010000383.1 GCA_029259975.1 Planctomycetota bacterium | reverse complement strand
CAGCGGTCTGCATATCGCCTTCGCCCCAGTGGCAGACGTCAACGTCGACCCACGCAACCCGATCATTGCGACGCGTGCCTTTGGCGACGATCCACAGCGCGTCGCGCGGTTGGTGAGCGCGTTTGTTCGCGGGTGCCAAGCGGGCGGATTACTGAGCACAGCAAAGCATTATCCGGGTCACGGCAACACGCACGAAGACTCGCACCATGCGGTGCCGACAGTCGTCGCAGATCGCACAGCGATGGACCAATGCGAACTTGTCCCGTTTCGTGCCGCCATCGCAGCGGGCGTGCCACTGATTATGAGCGCCCATGTTTGCTACCCAGCCTGGGACGACTCAGGAACACCAGCAACGCTTTCGCCGCCAATTCTGATTGAGCTGCTTCGCGAGCGGCTCGGTTTTGAAGGGGCAGTCGTCAGTGACAGCTTGCTGATGGAAGGAGTGAAATCGCAGCGAGAGAACGAAGGAGAACTGGCGGTCGCGACACTGCTCGCCGGAGTCGATATTTTGCTAGATGTCGCTGAGCCACAAGAAACGCTAGCCTCGCTCGAGCAAGCTGTCGAAGTTGGCCAACTGCCCGAAGCTCGCGTTGAAGAAGCCTTTACGCGACTCTGGCGTTTGAAGCAATTGATGTTTGAAAACGAAGGGCCTGTCGTGGATCTTTCCATTGCCAAAACCATTGCCAAAAAAACAAACACGTTGATCGACAAGGTTGCTTCAAATGCGATTCGCTATCTTTCTGGCGAAGAAGAGCACACGTCCTTCGATCCAACTCAGAAATTGTGCGCGATTTTGGTACGTCCCTATGAGTCGCACCTCGACCCTCCGCAGCAACCGCTTGGAGCAGCGATGGAAGCGATCGCGCCCAGCTGCGAATATCACGAACTTGGCCCGCATAGTCAGCCTGAAGACTTTGAGCGAGTGCTTTCGCTGGCAGCGAAGGCGGAACAAGTCTTGGTAGCCATTATCGTAAAACCAGCTGCTTGGCACGCCTTTGGGCTACTGCCCGAGCAACACACGTTCGTCGAACAACTGACACGTCAACAGCCCTGTGTGCTAGCTTCGCTGGGTACGCCCGAAGCATTGCATATTTACGATGAAGCTAACGTCAAGCTTTGCACTTACAGCGACGTTCCCGCCTCGCAACGCGCGTTGGCAGATTTTCTGTTTTCTAGAAAAAAGAGCGTCTAGGCGTGCGCGTTCGCAATATCAAATTGCGCGAAACCGTGAGATGCTTTTATTTCGCTTTCTCATAATAAAACCAACTTTTTTTTCGTACGAGAGTCGGGCAAATTTATACACTAGAAAGCGAATCTCTGCTGTTTATTCAGTCAAAACTCTTTTCTCTACCGCCCGTTCTCATTACACTTTTATAGGGGGGGATTGGGTAGTGCTATCGAGTTGTAGCAAACACAGTAGTCGATAGGCACTTGCCACTTTTTCTTCTGGCGCCTTACAACATTAACCAAGCGATCGAATGACCAACAAAGTACCGAATACTTCTGACGGAAAAAACTCTGTCGCGCGCCGTCTGGTCATTCTCACCGAAGGTCATAGTGAACCGATAACAGCCAAAACTGCCGCGTCCGTACTGCGCTACAAGCCAGAGGACGTCTTGGCTCTGCTTGACACGACCCAGGTAGGAAAAACAGCGCAGCAACTGCTTGGCGTGGGTGGTGAGATCCCTGTTGTTGCCAACCTCGACGCGGTGCCAAAGGCCAATACTTTGATGCTAGGCATTGCCCCGCCGGGAGGGCGTATGCCCGAGGCTTGGCGGAGCGTTATCCTGGCGGCCATCGATCGAGGGATGGATGTCGTCTCGGGGCTGCACGACTTCCTGTCCAACGACGCCGAGTTCTGCAACGCGGCGAAGCTAAAAGGCGTTCAGTTGATCGATGTTCGCAAAAATAACGAACGCGACGTAGCCGATCGACAGAACATTCGCGAAGATTGCCTGCGCATTCACACGGTGGGACAAGACTGTAGTCTCGGCAAGATGCTGGTCGCACTGGAGGTTTCCCACGCACTGGAGTGTGCCGGGCAGAAATCTAAATTTATTGCGACGGGCCAAACCGGAATCATGATCGAGGGAGATGGTGCTCCGATCGACTGCGTGGTGGCCGACTTTGTGAGCGGAGCGGTCGAAAAGCTGATCTTGGCCAATCAACACAACGACATTCTCTTGATCGAAGGGCAGGGGAGTCTCGCACATCCAAGATACTCAGGTGTCACACTAAGTTTACTCCACGGCTGCATGCCTCACGGCATGATCATGTGCTACGAGGTCGGTCGAAAGAATGTGAACGGCATGGAGCATGTGCCTCTGCAACCACTTTCTAAATTAGTCAACGTCTACGAAACAATGGCCAACTTGATGTGCCCGTCAAAGGTGATTGGTGTGGCCATGAACAGCCAATTTGTTTCGGCAGACGAAGCAGAAGCCGAGCGAGAAAAAATCCGTCGCGAATTGGGGCTGCCCGTCTGCGATGTGATTCGGCACGGTCCCGAGGAGCTGGTGCAAGCCGTTCAAGCGCTACTGCCACAGTTGGCGACTTCTTGACACCAACCTCTTTTATGGCAACCCCTTTATGAATCTGTCGACACATACTTTCGATCTCCCGTTGCGTCATACCTTCACGATTTCGCGGGAATCGACCGACGTGCAGCCGACGCTGATTGTCGAACTCAATGACGGACAACATTCCGGTTTCGGCGAAGCGACGACCAACACGTATTACGGCATGACGCTCGAAAACATGCAGCAGGCCTTAGAGTCGGTACGCGGTATCGTTGAAGCAGATCAACCGCTTGATCCCGAGCAACTCTGGGCCGAAACCAGCGGCCCGTTGCACGATTGCCCGTTCGCTCTGTGTGCATTAGACCAGGCTGCTTACGACCTGTGGGGCAAACAGCAAGACGCGCCCGTCTATCAACTTTGGGGATTAGACAACGCAAAAATCCCTGCGTCGAACTTTACCATCGGCATCGATTCAGTCGAAGTGATGGTCTCGAAACTCAAAGAAGTGCCCGGCTGGCCCGTTTACAAAATCAAACTCGGCACGCCCAACGACCTGGAAATCATCCACGAACTACGCGAACATACGCAGGCAGTCTTTCGTGTCGATGCGAATTGCGGTTGGGGGGTCGACGAGACAATTCGCAACTCGAAAGAGCTAAAAGCCTTGAACGTTGAATTCATCGAACAACCGCTTAAAGCCGACGACTGGGAGGGGCACAAGAAAGTGCTGGCGAAATCGGCATTGCCGATAATCGCCGACGAGAGCTGCATCCAAGAGACAGACGTGGCCGCCTGCCATGGTCACTTTCACGGTGTGAATATCAAGCTAACGAAATGCGGAGGGCTGACCCCTGCACGACGAATGATTCAAGCTGCTCGAGAACTCGGCATGAAGGTAATGGTCGGTTGCATGACCGAGTCGACGGTCGGCATCTCTGCGATCGCACAGCTGTTGCCGCTACTTGATTATGTCGACATGGATGGCGCCGCCTTGTTGGCCAAAGATATCGCCACCGGAGTGACCGTCGACCATGGCATCTGCCACTACCCAAAAGTCAATGGCAGCGGTGTCGAGCTGCTGGCCCCGCAATAATCACGGATCTTTTTTAAGGTGAAGCCACCGATGGACGCCGATAAACGCAGCTGCTTTTCCTCTCATCGGTCCTTCTCTGCGTCCCACTGCTTATGCCCGCGGTTCCTTGACTACAACAGCAAACAGCTTTTCTTAATCGTAGCCTACTTCTTAGTTTTTTCATCTTCGAGCTTTGCCGCTAATAACCTGGCCAAACAGATTCGACCGCTGATTGATGCCCACGAGGGAGAGGTCGGCGTAGCTATTAAGCATCTGCCGAGTGGAGAGTCGTTTACTTATCGGTCCGACGAGCCGATGCCCACCGCCAGTCTGATCAAATTTCCGCTGATGATCGCCACCTATCAGGCGATTGAAGCAGGCAATCTC
>JAJDEE010000382.1 GCA_029259975.1 Planctomycetota bacterium | reverse complement strand
TCGAAGCACTGTCGATGTACAGTGACGAACTAATGGAGCTGCTGCTTTCGGAAGAAGATATTCCCGAGAAACTGATTCACGAGCTGGTCCAAAACGCCACGATCCACCAAGGTTTTACACCTGTGTTCATGGGCTCAGCTTTCAAGAATAAGGCCGTGCAGCCGCTGATGGACGCCGTGAACCGATATCTGCCTTGTCCGTTGGACCACGAAGTGGTTGCTACCGATCCGACCGATCCCGAGAAGAAGGTGAAGCTCGTAAGCGAACCCGATCTGACGACCGTCGGTATGGCTTTCAAAATCGCCGATGACGAGTACGGCCAGCTGACGTACACGCGTATCTATCAAGGTACGATGAAAAAAGGCGAGACGTATTACAACCAACGGACCGGTAAGAAAGAACGCTTTAGTCGCATCGTTAAAATGCACAGCGACAAGCGCGAGGAAATCGAATCGGCCTCGGCGGGCGATATTGTCGCGATCATGGGTATCGACTGTGCGAGTGGTGACACTTATTGCTCCGAGCCAAAATACGCCGTTCTCGAAAACATTTTCGTTGCCGACCCGGTCATTAAGATGTCGATCAACCCACTCTCGCGCGACAACGCCGACAAGCTTGGCAAGGCGTTACAGCGTTTCCGCAAAGAGGACCCGACGTTCCGCGTCACCACGGATGAAGAGACCGGCGAAACCTGTATCGCGGGCATGGGTGAATTACACCTGGAAGTCTACGTCGAACGCATCAAACGCGAGTATGGCGTTGAAGTCGAAGTCGGTGCTCCGAAGGTCAGCTACCGCGAAAGTGGCACCAAGCCATTCGACTACGACCACAAACGCAAGAAGCAATCGGGGGGTTCAGGTCAGTACGGTCACATCGTCGGTATGATCAGCCCAATGACCGACGAAGATCGCGAAGAGGCCGATGGCGACGAAATGTTGTTCGTTGACAAAGTGACTGGTGGCCGCATCCCGAAAAACTTTATTCCCGCGATCGAAAAAGGTTTCCGACAGATGATGGAAGCGGGTCCTGTGGCTGGCTATCCGGTAGTCGGACTGAAGGTCGTGCTCGAAGACGGTTCATTCCACGATGTCGACTCCTCCGACATGGCGTTTATGTTGACCGCCCGCGAGTGCTTCCGTGAAAACTTCAATCGCATGAAGCCTGTGCTGCTTGAGCCTATCATGCTGATGGAAATCGAATGCCCAGAGGAATTCCAAGGCTCGGTCGTGGGGCAGGTTTCCAGCAAGCGAGGCATCGTCGTTTCGACCGACACGCAGAACAAAGTCACCACGATCATCTGCGATATCCCACTCGCCGAAACTTTTGGTTTCTCGACCGATCTGCGAAGCCAAACGCAAGGCCAAGGCAGCTTTACGATGGAGCTAGGTAAATACGCCCCTACGCCAAGCAATATCCAAGCAGAGATTGTGGAAGAGCGCAGGGCAGAGTTGCAACCGGCGTAGTTGATGTGCTGACCCAAAAGTTTTTCGTAGCCGTTCACGGCTTTGCGACTGCTCGATCAGCAGCGAGGGTGCTGAAAGTCCATTGATCTTGGCATCAATTGATTCGTGCAGGAAGTGGAAGAGACTGCGGTCCTGCTTGCCACAAGTGGCGATGGCGGTATGGCTTCAAGCTCCGCTTTGGTTACGGGCTCGTGGATGTATTGCAGCCACTTGCGAGGGCGATTAGGAGGTCAAAGCCCCAGCGACTTCGCCGTGACGTGCCAGTAAAGCTCGCCGCAGCCGGGGCCGAGACCTGCGTTCGAATCGTAGCGGATGGCGGCGATCGCGCCTTTGGCGAAGCGGATGTGGGCGTGATTGTCGCCGACCAAAGCTGCGGTGAGATTGCCGACGTCCGGCGCGTGCCCGACCCAACAGACTTGCTTGCAGTCGGTTTCGCGCGTCCAATCGATCAACGCAGAAAAATCGTTGCCGGGGGCAAGGGCGTCGAGCACCGTGATTTCGGGATGGTGGACCGTGTGCTGCGAGATGAGATCGGCCGTCTGCCGGCAGCGCACATAGGGGCTGGTAACGATCGCTTCAGGCTCGAAGCCGCGCTCGGCCAGCGTCTCGATGACCTGCATGTAGCGCTCTGCCCCGTCAAATTCCAACTCGCGCTGCGAATCGTCAGGCCAACGCGGATCGCCAAACTCGTAAGCCCAAGCGTGCCGGGCGATATAAATGAACATGGGTTATAGAGTGGTTGGTGGGAGTGGTGGTAGGCGGCGAACCCCGACCGTAAGGGAGCGGGAGTGCGGAACGCGGTATTTAAGCTTACCGATTTCGCCACAAAATACGATCCTCAATACCGAGCGTTGATTGTACCGCAGCGATCTCGCTTTGGAACCGCTTAGCATCTTGCGGATACCCGGCCGTCGGCATGAGGCCGGGAACTTGCTTGATCCAAAAGGCGTTGAACGCTCGCATGGCCAGCTCGCGGTGGTATTTGGCCATCATCGACGCCAGCGCGACCGGCAGCTCGGCCTCGCCCTTGGTCCGAAAACAAATCTCGGTACGCGCCTTGGGCGTCCCCCAGCGATAGCGGCTTGCCGGGCGGCTTTCTTCAAGCACTTCGATTGGCTCGTCAGAAAAATGATGTTGTAGCAGCGCGCCGTAGCGGTTGCGGCCGCCATGTTTGTCGCAGGTAATAGATTTGCGAGTTGCGAGCTGCGAGTTGCGAGAGGAAGTGAGAATCGCCTTTAGTAACCCAATCGAAACGTGCGACAGCGCCGCCCCCTTCGTGCCGTAATGTTCGGTCAGCTCATTAAACTCCTGCGGAAAAACCAACCGCGCGCGCATATCAACCAGCCGCACGCTGGCGATTTCGCACGACGCCACCAACCGCTCGGCAAGCTCCGCCACAATTTCTTTCGTCGCATCAATCGGCAACGGACAATTGTAATCGGCATACCAAGGCAGCGCTGGCGGCGCGAGTAGCGATTCCCAAGCCTCCGCTGGTTTGCCAATCGCTGCCAACGCGGTGAGTACACCGCGTTCGAGATGGGCCAACCCCTGCTTCGGTTTATAAAGCAGCTTAGAGTCGGCGATCGCAATGCGATTTTTATCAGGGGTGGGGCTGATGATGTCGGCAAGAAGTTGGTAGAGATCTATTTCTCGCCCCTCGTTCTTCGTTCCTCGCTCCTCCAACTGCCACGCCGTCGCCCCAATACACAACGGCCCATAATTCGGCCCATAGCCCGCTTCGTCGATGCCGATAAGAATGGTCAAAGGAAAGCTCCAGACTCATTTGATAGGCAAAATGCGAATCCGCGAGCTGGCCTCGTCGATGCTGATGAGAGCTCCTGACATGAGATCGCTTTGTTTCTGCTCGAGGACCGTAACAATCAAGGACCCCACAGCATCGGGAACGATATTCTGCGTGCGAATTTGTAGCACACTCGGTCCTGTCTGTCTCGACAAAGCAAGCAAGGCACCAAAATCCAAATCGTGGGTGAACACGATATGATCATTCTCACGTGCCCACTGCATGATTTCGGAATCAGGTGCCGTCGGATCGCCTACTTCCGTCCAGCAGATTGCGTCGTGCCCGTGATCTGCCAGCAGAGGAATCCAACTCGCGGGTAGATTGACGTCGATGAGGATTTTCATGCCAGGGCAACTCAAGATGAATGCAACGGCAATTCGACCTCTTCGGCGCGCCAGGCCGCATAAGCCAGTGCAGCCGGAATATCTTCGGGTTCCAGCAAGGGATACTCTTGCAGGATTTTCTCGGGCGAGTGTCCTGATGCCAAGAGCCCAACTACCGTTCCAACGGTGATGCGTAAACCTCGAATACAAGGCTTCCCGCCCATTACCTGGGAATCGTGAGTAATTCGGTCGAGCATACGGTTGTACCAATATTAGAGTGGCAGAGATTACTTAATTATAGCAACGGAGCCTGCTTCGTCGATGCCGATCAGAAGTGTTTTCAATTTGCTTGGGTTTCGGCAGAGTGGTTGATTGCGCAGAATGAAAAGAAGAGAACCACGAAACAGACGGAAGAAACCGCTGATGAACGCTAATCAACACTAATAAAAAATCCGCCAACCATTAGCGTTTATCAGCGTTCATTAGCGGTCCCTCTTCTTTACGGCCAAAGTCGCAGTAATGATTTCGGCCAAAGTGAGTTTCTCCTGCTGCTATTCTACACGAAATGGGCGAGGAGGAGCAAACCGCAATGGGTGGCCACCAAAGCCAGCACTATACTCTTCAAACGTGGGCAGCTTCATTTCAGGAAACGCCTCACGCATCAATTCATTCGCTTCTTTATTGACTGATGAAAGTGGCAAAATCACGTAGGGCAGGAAAGCACGCACATGGGCGTTCTTCGAGTCTTTTGCGTCGATGACTGTCTCAACGGCAATATCTATCGGCAGTTGTCTTTCTGCAAAAACTGCAACGCAGGCTTCTTTCAGAGGGGCTGTTACCGCATTGCGTCCGATCTCTGTCCAATCGCACTCTGCCACGATCGCCATGATTTCGTCGACGGCTTCTTTGCCCTTTTCTGCGTTAGCAAAAGCGACGAAAGCTCGCACGGCTTTGGCGCGAAGATCACTACTTAAGTCGCGTCGCCATAGTGTTTTCCATGTGCCAAAGGTTTTGCCGTCGTAGACTCGGGAAAGTTTTATGGGTGCATTTAAGAGAATTGAACGCTCGGGCGGTAGTTGTTGCCTACGAGGCTCTGCGGAATCACGGGCGGAGCCAGGCGGAACAATGCGTGGATCTAAGATGCGACGGGCGGTACGTACACTAGCCTGACCTAGTACTGGTAGGGCAGTCTGCGAGGGCCAAGGTGAAGACTGTAGGACCCGTTGCATTGGGGCTTTCTTCTTCATCGCATCAATGTTGACCACGATCCGCCCGGTGACGAGGCCGTCGAGTACATCCGGGGATGGGCCGGAGTAAGGATTGGGGTTCTCGGGGTTTGGGACTTTCCGAAGCACATAAAACTTCAACGGCGAGAGGTCTTCGAGGTCGTCGCGCTCGAGAACTTTTTTTACTTCGGCAAGCGAAGTCGTCGGCCAGACGTGCAGCCCGACGAGGAGGTCGCCAGTCTTAACTGGGCCATTATTTATCACGCCCCTGGTGACTTTTAGGCCCCCGGCGAATTTCATTGCCTTCACTCGGGCGAGTTCTTCCTTGTCGAGTTGTTCTAGTTCAACGTTGAGCAGTTTGTACACCAAGTCGGCGGACCGTTGGGCTTCGAGCGTGGGGAAGGGGGAGGATTGGTTTACGTTCGCAAATTTGGCTGACTTTTTCCACTCTACCTCGTAACTCTTGCCAATGGCCTGAAGATAGTTACTGAGAACGGACGCTGGGACACGATCTCCGTTCTTTGCGTCGAGGCTAAGAACTACAGCCGCGCGTATAAAGCGAACTCTTAGTCGGTCTTGAAGCCACTTTACTGTTGGCGCAGGATACTGCGTCCCGTCGTCAGCAAATGGTTCCATCGCTTGGTGCAGAATAAAATCGCTCTTAATCAGTGCAGTTTGAGTTTCCAGCCAGATTTCTCCTTGTCCTGGATCTGCAAAGATCGGGTCGGGCGCGTCAAAAATTGCTTCCACTGAACTGGTTTTCTCTGTGTCCTCTGTGGTGTTACTTTTCGATTCGCGCGCTGATCCCCTGGGGGCTACGGGGGATTTTGTTTCTTGGGCGACAGTTGGGGTGGCGGGTTGCCAGAGGGCGATGCCTAGGATGGCGGCGAAAAATAGGCCGACGAGGCCGAGGGTGCTGCGGGTGACCAACATTTTTTCTTCCTCCAAATGAAGTATCCGGCGGATGCGGCCGGCGAGTGGATGTTGGGCCATGGCTAAACCGGCCAGCGGCGGCGATGACAATGACGGTGAGGGCGTGGCGAGGGTTACGAGCAATTCGGCATACGCTTGCGGTTTCGCGGTTCGATCTACTACAACCGCATCGCAACATTCTTCGCGATCGCGGCGAACCCAGCGGCTCACCCACCACACGGCCGGGTGGAAAAACAACAGCGACTCGACGAGCCGCTGCCCAAAATTCACCAAGTTGTCCCAGCGGCGCACGTGGGCCAGTTCGTGCAGCAGTACCATTTCGAGTTCGTCAGGCGACCAACCGGTGAGTGCGGCGGGCGGGAGTAAAATCAACGGGCGGACGATGCCGATGAGTAGCGGCGTGGCGATACGCTCGTTGATGGCGATTCCCACACGCTGCGACACCGCAAGCGATGTGCGTAGGCGCTCGTAGGTTTTAATGATGGAGCCTTCGGTGAGTTGCGTGCATTGTCGCCGCAGGCGGTTGGAGCCGATTAAGCCGGTGGCCAATAGCAAAAAGGTGAGCGGCGTGCCGATGAGCCAAAGCCACGGTAAGAATTCGATTGCACGCTCAACCATAACACTATCATTCCGACGAGCGAGCGCAACAACCAATGGCACAGCCTCCGGCGTCGATGCTTCAGCAATGGCGATGTTGGTGAATTTAATGGGTTCATCCACGGGAGACATCGTTATCGGCGTATTGGCAAGGTCGATCACGATCGGAATTGGAGCGACGGGTATCGACATAGATGGCGATAACCAAATCGCAATCCCGAAAGGCAGCGCCGCCAACGTCGCGAAGACGGCAAGCGATACGGTATAGCGGATTTGTGGGGCGAAGCGTTTGCAGAAAAATCGCACCAGCGCGCCGGCGAGCGCGACAACCGTGCCTGCCGCCAAAAAGTAGCACATCGTCCAACCAAGAAGTTGCCATCCCTGCTGCCCGTTCAACCTGAAAAGATTTGTGAAGAGATTCATCGCTTAGCGCCTTTCTTTGCTGTTTTCTTGGCGGAAGATTCTGCGGGGGATCGTTGATCGATCAGGTCACGCAACTCGGCCAGCTGCTGTGCGGAAAGTTGGCCGCCTTCGACGAGGTGCGCCGCTAGCAAATCGGCGGAGCCATCAAAAACGTGATCGACCAACTTGCCTACCATTTTCTTGGCTGTTCTTTTCTGGGTGATCGTCGCTGCCCATTGCGCGCCGCGCCCAGAGCCTAGTCGTTTCACCAAGCCCTTTTCACTCATCACGCGGAGCATCGTGGCGATCGTGGTCGTGGCGACTTCGCGCTGTTGACGTAACGTTTCGCACAGCGTGCTTAACGCCGTAGGGCCATTTGCCCACAGCACACGCAGGATTTCGAGTTCGCCGTCTGTCGGGTGAACGCTGGCAGGACGGGCCATGAGAGATGCTCCTGTTAAATTGAACCACAAAGCGACGACAGAATGACGAAGGTGTTACCTAGATGCTAATTCTAACGAATTAGAGTTAGGTGTCAAGGACTCTTTTGGTAGAGTAGCTCTTTCGGATGATTAGCCTGGCTTTTCGATGGCCACAGAGCTGCAACTGAGCCGAATACCTAGAAGAAAAAAGTGCTCATTATGAAAATGAAAAATTGAACCACGACGACACGACGGGCACACCGGGATTTTGCGTCGGGCCCGTCGTGTCGTTGTGGTTCTTTGATCTTTTTGCAGCTAGATGAGTAGTCAAGAAAAACATTGCAGTACGTTTTCCCAGGGCTGAAACGCTATCTATAGTTACCTGTAATCTGTGGTAAAATTTATTGCTGGCATGTTTCAATCCCCGTAAATCGCAATCACCTCATTACTACGATGCAACTCAAAGCGTGCCATTGTTGTGGGCAGATTCATCGGTTGCCAACGCTTGCGCCGAATCAATCGGCGGCTTGCTCGCGTTGTGGGGCAGGAATCGCTAGGCTCCCCGGTCTCTCGGCGAGTCGGACGGCAGCAGCGGCGGCGGCGGCTTTTGTTCTCTACTGGCCTGCCATCTTGCTGCCGATTCTGCATATCGAAAAGTTTGGTCAACATTATCAGTCGAGCCTGCTTACGGGGACGATCGAACTGTTGCGCGAAGGAAGCTGGTTTGTCGGCGGTGTCGTGATGTTGTTTTCGATCATCTTTCCACTCGTAAAAATATTGTTGCTGCTGGAACTTAGTTTATTGGGGCTATTGCACCGCCAGCACAAAGCGCGGACGTATCGCGTGATGGAATTTGCGGGCAAGTGGAGCATGATGGATGTGATGTTGTTGGCATTCATGGTGATGTTGGTCAAACTGGGGTCGTTGGTCGAGTTTCATTTTGGGCCGGCGGTGTGGGCCTTTGTATTGTGCGTAGCAATGAGCATGTTGGCATCGATTTGTTTCGACCCGCATACGATTTGGGATGAGCAGGCTAGAGTTACAGTGGCCAAAGAATAGGACGCAGATGAACGCGGATCAAACAGGTTTGCGCGGATAAAGAGTTTCCTCATAATTCTTTGTGAAATCAGCGTCTCTCCGCTTCATCTGCGTTCATCCGCGTCCTACTTTTTCTTTCTGGAAACATGAAACACGAACTATGAGAGAATCAATCAGTGGATAAATCGAACCAAACACCTGATGAGCAACGCCTCGACACACGAAATTGGCCCGAGGCGACGATCAACACTCGGCGCTCGTCGGACGAAGTCGCTCGACTTGTCGTCTCGCGGCTGTGGATTTTGACGATTCTTAGCACGGTTGTGGCAGGTGGATTAGTTGCGTGGCAACTCGGTGGGCGAGGGCCGGTGATTGAGGTGAGTTTTGCTGAAGGCTACGGACTGCAGGCTGGCGACCCGGTGCGGTACCGAGGCATCACGGTCGGCGAAATCAGTGAGATCGACCTCGACGAAACGCTGGAGGCAGTTGTCGTGCGTATTCAGCTCACTGAGGCGGCAGTCGACTTGGCACGCGAAGGGGCGCGGTTTTGGATCGAGCGTCCGAACATCAGCATCGGCAAAGTGCGCGGGCTTGATACGTTGATGGGTGGCCGGTTTGTCGGCGTGCTGCCGGGATCGATCGATGCGCCCGTTTGCCGAAAGTTTTATGGGCTGGAGGTCGCGTCAGCTCCGGTTCGTAACATCACCGACGGACTGGAAGTGACACTCGAAAGCAAAAGGCGTTATGGCCTGCAGGCGGGTTCGCCAATCAACTATCGGGGCGTGACGGTCGGGCAGGTACTCTCGGTCGGATTGACCAACGATGCCGCCACGGTCGAAGCTCGCGCGTACATCGAACCTGAGTATCGGCAACTCGTACGCGAGCAGACACGGTTTTGGAGCAGTAGCGGACTGGATGTCAAAATCGGTTTCAGTGGCATCGAACTCGACGCCGACACGTTGGCGACGATTGCTGCGGGTGGCGTATCGTTTGCGACGCCCAACTCGCTGGGCAGCGTTGCCACAACAGGGCAGCGGTTCGAGTTGTACAAGTCGCCACGTACGGAGTGGCTCGAATGGCAGCCGCGCGTAGCGATCGGCAACGCGTCTTTGCCGCCAGGGGTGGTGACCCCTAGCCCGGTGTTAGGTATTCGGACGCAGTCTGGTGCTTTGGGCGTCTTAGGCGCAGGACGCGAACGAGGCTGGTTGTTGCCGTTGGCGAATGGCCGTTTGATCGGTCCTGTGAATGTATTAACTGGCGCAGAGGGTGAAACATGTCAACTCGAAGTAGCGGGGCAAGAGTCAAGCTTGCCGCTAGCAGAATTATTGCAGTCTGGTCCACTAGCCAGCGGCAAGCTGCAGCAATCGCTCGACAAGCAAGTCGACACCTGGCCGACCAACAAAATGCGTCTAGCCGACAAGCTCGAAGACATCGTCGTCACCTGTGGCAGCGCTGAAAAAACGATGCCAATCGCTGCGCAGCGGTTGTCCGTCGAAGAGACCGTCTGGGTGATTGAGCCGAGCGTACCGCTCGACAATAGTTGGCATGGGGCGTGTGTCCTTTCCGCCCGCGATGGCTTGGTCATTGGTGTCTTGCTGCGCACGGATGAGCGGTCGTCGATCGCTTTGCTCACAAAAGAGCTGTTAGAGCTAAACGCGTTAAACAGCAAGTAATGCCGTTACAATTCAGCTCCATAGAGCACTGGCGTATTGAACCGAGAACAGCAGGCTAAACGTTAAGCAATTCTAACGCATTCGCTGATTCGATTTCCTGTTCGCGGTTAGCCCAGGCATGAATGGCTTCTTGGTCCTCGGCCGAAGGCAAGCCCCACTCGTGTTGATAGCCAAACACTTCGGTCGCGTTGCGAGATTGCAAGCCTTCGCCCAAAATGGCAAACTGGTCGAGACTGATCAGCGACGGGTGCGACTGGCCGCAGGCGTGGCAGAGTCGTAAGAGTTCTTTGCGGAGCGAGACAATATAGTTGGCCAACCGTGCACTCTTGAGCGTTGGGTCGAGTCCGCGCATCAGCCATTTGTTTTGCGTAGCAATACCAGCGGGGCAAAAACCGGTGTGGCAGCGTTGGGCTTGGATGCAACCGAACGAAAGCATCGCTTCGCG
>JAJDEE010000381.1 GCA_029259975.1 Planctomycetota bacterium | reverse complement strand
TCACCGGCGGACAGTCCACGTCCCGCACCTAGCAACGGGAGGAGCGTCGCGTCACCGAGCGCCGATTGGTAAAACTCCCACAAATCTTGGTCATAGGCCGCTGAGCGCTCTTTGGCCCTGGAACGGTTGTACGATCCCAGGGCTTCTCGATACTTCCTTCGAAAGTCAATCCGGTTGCGATTCTCCTTACTTAACCGCTCAGAAATCTCCGTAGGCAAAGTAGCCGTTAATGTTTCATCGACTGGCTTTGGGTACGCCTTCCAATCAAGCGTAGGTGTGAGGTTTCGAAACGTGTCAAACAGTTCGGGGCTAGAGTCAATTGTTTCTACACAAGCTGTTTTGAAGTGCCTCGAAACGAACGGTAAATCCCAAAGCACGAAGCCTGACCAGGCGATCGACAGGGTGAGGACAGGCAAGACGCAGAGCAGTGCGACGTTAAAGCGTCGGCGACTACAAGGTTCCTTCGGATACCAGACTCCTGGCGCGTGAGTCGCCCAGAGACCGTACATCGTGTAATGGGCGAAAACTTCACGCATTCCCTGGAAAATGCGGAGAAGTTCACCTTGGGTGGCCGACCAGGAAAGATGAACGGCATTTCCAGATATCCAAACCAAACACGCGACTGCGACGACGCCCATCGCCAGCCAATTCGACAACAACGGAAACAGTACAGCTATCGACAACAGGGCAATCAAAATGAGGATTGCCGGGTGGGCGGTAGGGAGCGATTTTGTCTTGCGCGTCGCCGGTTTGAGGCGAGGTTCAGTCAGTAGCCAGTCACGATAGAACTTGAACGGGGCAGGGCCGAGAACGGAGTAGATAATCACAGTAACGATTGCCAGCACCGCAGCAAAAAAAGTCGGCATCACGATAAGAAAGGAAGCCGCCTTGGCTGTCACGGCAAACAAGAGGGGAAGAAATAGGGCCAGTAAAAAATTGCGAAACGAAAAGGCTGACTTTCGGAACTGGCTAATGACCGTGTAAAAACTTCCGAACGAAGCGAATCCTAATAGAACCGACCAGGGCAGAATCGGCAGAATCGTAACGAAGGCCAGCACTCCAGTGACCGCCACCAACATCGCACCCGACAGCAACCGGTCGGAGAGAAAGAATAAATCGTCGTCCGAAACAGGCTCTTCCCGATAGGCGAGCGACATTGACGCCAGCTCGTGGCGATCCGGCAACCGCTTGTGATTAACACCCGTTTCAGAACTGGGATGAAAGTGGATAGGGTGACGACTCAAAGCACTTTCCGGCTGGTCGTACTTTTTACCTTGGTGCATTGCCAAGCGGCGAACAGGAGGGTCTTCGGATTTTTTCTCCATAGTCTTCCTCGTATGCAGCAGTAAGTGGTTATTCTTTCGCGCGTGAGCGGAGGGCAAGATTGAGTGTTGCCACACTCGGGGAAAACTCCACTGGCACATGGGTCTTCTTATAAAGGCCCGACTTCTTGACCGTTTGAAGGATCGCCTTGCCTCGATCACTCCGGGCGGATGGGTCATCCACAAGAATCGCATATCCGTACTGTCGCGATTCGATCCACTCACGGTGAACGGGATGACGACAGTCGTCTTGGATCGTTTTGCGAATCCACTCGATCACGTCGGTCGGTTGCCAATCAGACGAGATAACTTTCATTCGCAAGAGTCGCTGCTTCCCTCGTCGAGGACACTCGATGCAATGGGGTGCGTTGGGCATCTTCCGTTCCAGCATCGCAAGGATATCCTGGGGAAGTAGTCCTTGCCGCTGGTGCTGGCCCATTGTGCAGAACCAAAGGATCGCCAGCCGCCGGTCAAGATTTGCCCCATCAAGGGCGTCTGCCCGTGAAGCGGGAAAGCTCCGTGCAGCAGCTTCGCTGCGCGAGAGTTGGTAGTAGGAACGCTTTTGAGGAAGCTGGTCGTGGGCGACAATTTTGCCAGCCTTTACAAGTCGCTGCAAAACATTGCCCGGATTACCGCCGTCAAAGAAGCAGTGCGCAACAACAGAGCGAAGACTCAAGCCATACTGGCCGAGATGAGTCAGAATCGCGTCGTCACGGGTCTGCTTGCGTCGAGACATTTACCAGATTTCATAAGGCCAGTTTTGTGTGGCGCAGTAGGCATGGAAATCGCGGAGCTTGGGAGCGGCATAAGCGCCGCCGAACTCGATGATGAGAGGCTGACCATGACGGACAACCATCGCGTCGGGAACTTTCCCTCGACGCGCCGATCGCTGGCGGGCCAATAACTCTTCGCTCTTCCAAGTAGATGCTAGCATCGCGTTTTCGCGACAACATTTCAAGTAGATGCTTGCCATATGTAGGTCATGCGTGGCCTCGCTCGGTCGAGGTCGTCGTCCACCAGAACCGCCCAGCAGACGACCAGCATGTGCCGTGGCGACGACGACTTCGGTGTTCTCCGCCGGTTCACACCACCGTGACCGAAGTTGGTAGGCGAGCGCATCAAAATTAGGCATCGGCTCTCTAGTTGTCCAAACTGCCAGCGGACCGTCGAGGTCCAACTCAGGTCGTGCCATCAGCCGGTAGCGTTCTAGCCATCCAGCCATTTCCAACTTGGATAGTCTTCGCAGAGCAAGCCTTCGACCTGACACCTGACCGGGCCACCAATGCGTGGCAATTTGACGAACCGAAAGCACCCGAATCCGCCGAACCAAAGTGTCCAGTATCAGTCGATCACGCCCAGTCAAAGAGACATGGGGCGTGCTGGTAGTGTCGTCGGATGGGTGTTTTCGTGGTGACATAGGCCGGGTCTTGGGTGGGTTTTATTTCATCGGTGCCAAAGTGGTTTGTGCGCTGACATCGCAATGAAACATGGTCATTGCACCCATTTGACAATCCATTCTACAGAGGCACAGGCATGAAATGGGTTGTCAAATGGGTTTGATACGGCTGTTGTTAGGCAGTTGCAGGTCGTTATGGAGTGGACACGCATCGTCTTTACAGGGAGTAGTTCATAAAATCACTTGGTCTTTGCGATGCTTCCTGTGGATGCGTCCGCCAGTAAGGCCTCGGTAGGCGATGGAAGCCTGTGGCTCGCCGCCAAAACCCATTTCATCAAGGCGAATTATGAACCATCCACAATCGAACTATCGAGGCAATAACCATGTCTACTACCCACGATCAATACAAAGAAAACGGGCGTGCAGACCAGCTAGCCCGCCATATCCTCTGTGAATTTAGGCAAGAGGTGATGGAAGTGCTCGACGATTTGAAGCAGACCCTTGCGCTCTCACGAGAGGAGTTCACCGCCCTCAAAGAGGTCGTTGCCGGGGCACTCGACGCGGAGCTAAACACCCGACCCAACCAGGCATATTATTCGACTGCTGAGGCGGCTGGTCTGCTCGACAAGCAAACCTACACGGTCCGCGAATGGTGTCGACTCCAACGCATTCATGCCCGCAAACGACCAACCGGTCGAGGCGATGCGCTGGAATGGGAGATCTCCAGCGAGGAGATTCAGCGCATCCGGGAGCATGGCCTGCTGCCACTTCCCGAGCGATATTAGCCATCGCCCTGTTTTTGCCATGCGGACGCCATATCGCGTTTCCAAGATACTTGGGTTCGCGGTAGGCTGTGGTAAACAGACGCTTGTCCATCCGGCAGCACTCGGACAATGCCTCCGGAGGGCAAGCGTCTGTCACCAAATTCCCCCTAAATGAATTGACTTTTGTTCGTAAATATGCGAACATTGTAGGTGAGCCGATGCCCAAAACCAAACTGCTGATTTATCAGGATGAGGATGGCACCGCGCCATTGCTAGAATGGCTGGAGGACGTGCCTGAAAAGGCACGAGCAAAGTGTCGTGTTCGGCTTGGGCGTTTGGCGCAGCTTGGGCACGAGCTGCGCAGGCCGGAAGCGGATATCTTGAGAGACGGCGTTTACGAACTGCGAGTCGGGCTAGGTGGAATTAATTACCGGATGCTCTATTTCTTCCATGGCAACCAAGCCGTGCTCGTAACGCATGGTCTGACCAAAGAAAAGAGAGTCCCCTCAAAGGAAATCGAACTGGCTCTCAAGAGGAAACGATTATTCGAGGCCGACACCGTTCGGCATACGCATGAATTGGAGTAAAGTGATGGCAAAGAAAAAAACAGTCAACAAACGGACGACGAAAGCCACCTCCAAAAAAGGTGCGAACAAGAAGAAGCGGAACACCGATGGTTTGGCGATCATCGACCGGATGTTTTACGAGGGCAAACCGGAGCAACAGGCTTTACTCGAACAAGCCTTCGCCGATGATGAGG
>JAJDEE010000039.1 GCA_029259975.1 Planctomycetota bacterium | reverse complement strand
GCCACCAGCCGTGATTTACGATCAGCCCAAAAACTAAGGCTGAAGGCGGAGTCTTAGCAAACGCCTTCACCTTTCACCTTTTACCTTTCCAGTATCCCATGCATGCTCCCATTTGGTTTCGCTACGGTGTGATTGCGGTGGCAACGCTGATGCTTTGTTCTTGCCAGGCAACGTTGCCGAGTAGGACTACTGCGGATAACGCAGCTATTAATGCTGGGATGGCGAAACAAACCGTGCTGGCAAGCGACACCGCAGTAAATAAACCTCAAATGCACGACAGCAATCGCCAAGTGATGCCGGTTGTCTACCACCAAGATCCTCATACTGCACCGCCTACCATTCGACGAGCCGAATACGCCGCTGGAATTCGCCCAGTTGGTTGTTCTTGCCAGAACCACAGCTGTGGGGTGCAAGGTTGCAGTAATGATTGTGTGGTCTCTGGCTCACGCGACGAATATCTGTGCGATGGCGGCGACGACGGCTTCTCGGTCGGTATACGCAAAGATTGGCAAGTCGATGGGCTAGAGCAAGAAGACACGATCGCTCATTACGACACCGTCGAAGGGCGTACGGTCGTGACACCTAGCAATCAGGTCTGCATCTACGCCCCACGTTTCAGTGTCGTACGTCGCATGGTCGATTTGCGCGAGTACGCTCGTTCTGACAGCGTTGGCGGTTTCGATTCGCCCATGTCGTTGTCGAAGATCAACGAAAACGAACAGGCATCAACTTCGCTCGCTCAGCTAGAACCAACGATCCACCGGGTCGAAGATCCAGCCACTTTGATGCGCGAACGCCAAAAGTTGGGCGAATTTGAACGAGCATTGGTCGTCGAGGAATTCGAGGGTTCGTTGGCGACTTATGCCGATCTACAAATCGTGCGAGCAGGCACGATCGACAACGGCGAAAAAGCTTCGCTCGCCCGCGCAAGTTTGGCTGCGATCACTTGGTCGGGCGACCAATCGCCCCACGTCTCGATCGACGAGCGTCACGCCCAAGCAGCCATCCGCGATGCACAGCCGGGCACTGTCTATCATCTACACGATCCTAAAAAGCCACATCTGCGACTCATCAAACTCGCCTCGACGGGTGCAGCCAAGCCGGGCGATGAAATCGAATTCACCCTGCGCTTCGATAACACTGGCAGCCAAGTGATCGGCAACGTCACGATCATGGACAATCTCACGACGCGTCTCGAGTACCTCGAAGACAGCGCCAAGTCGAATGTCGCAGCCAATTTCTCTGCTAAGCCCAACGATGGCGGCTCCGTCGTCTTGCGTTGGGAAATCACCGAGCCGATCGAAGCCGGCAAGGGCGGCATTTTGCAATTTAAGTGCAAGGTGCGCTAGGTGGTAAGGTGCTAGGAGCTACCAACTGCTAACCCGGCACCAGCAAGGACAATGATTGATGCCCTAAGTCGAGCGGCAGGAGAGAATTTGCCTGCCGTGTGGTCTTGTTGGGTGAAGGGCAGATCGTTCGCGACTGTGAAACCGCTGACGATATTCCTTCGACCCTACAGATAGTCATCTCTCTGGATTAGGCCTTTAGGGCAGTGACACGATTTGGCCATCTGCCATTGCTGCTAGTTTTTCTAGGACGGTTGGATCCGTTTTATCCGAGAGATAATGTGCAGAGCCATCTGCCATCAGCACATGAATTCCGTCGCCATGTAAGCTGCCTGCGTGGCCCCAGCTGCTAAGTTGCGAACGGCGAGGGTTGGGCGGTGCTTGCCAGTGATTGATACGCTTCTGTCCAAGGTCAAGGCCTACCATTACCCAGGCACGGTAGCTCCAGGCGGTGGCGCTGCCGTTGTAGACATCACGCAAGGTTTCGGCCATTGCAAAAGTATACGACAGTCCGTCAGTGACATTGGCAATTCGCGTAGTACTGTTTTCGCCAAACATGCGTTGTTTGTCGGAATCGACTCGAGACCAGTGGCCGCACGAGAATTGCCTAGAAGTGCTGAAGTCGTAGTTTGTTTTTGCTCCGTCTGACAAAAAAGGCTCGCCAATATCAGAAGGGCAATTGAAAATCGGCAAGCGATGTTTGGCGACTTCGATGTTTCCGCTCGTTACCGCATTGCCCAATAATTCACCAAGTGATGTTGTCGGTGAGTGGCCTTCGTTGTTCCCTTCGTTCGCATTATGGGCAGCATGATTCTGATCGAATTGGTCATAGAGCGATTGTTGTTCGAGGTAGGGCAAAAGTAGAAGCAATCCATTGCCGTTACGTATCGTTTGCGTACCGCCGTCTTCTGGGAATTGACACCAACCGTAATCCATGCCGCCTGCAGGAAACCGTTTATGGGCGGCATGAAAATTATGAAGTGCCATGCCAATCTGCTTGAGATTATTTTGACACTGGGACCGCCGAGCTGCTTCGCGAGCCGCTTGTACTGCTGGCAAAAGTAGCGCTATGAGTGCGCCAATGATCGCAATGACCACGAGTAACTCGACTAGGGTAAAACCGTTAGCGCGACGATGATTGGACAAAGGAATCAAAGTAATTTCTCGGGAAGGCACTGCAAGCGAGACAACTAGCTCAACGAACGTGAAGCTGGTGCCTAGTCTCCAAAGAGTCTCCACAAAATCGCATGGAGGGCTTAGGCAGTAAAAGCTTGCCAAAACACTAGAAGATAGCTTGCCAAGTGTGCTTTGTCTAATTTCTCCGATTATTCGGCCGCTAGGATCGAGCAGCGCAGACTGGTCAGGAAATTATCGAAGAAACATCGCTTCAACGGGATTTTCTGCAGAGATAGACCCCAACTGGCCACAATCGTACGCTCTGCTACGCAGCCGCCCGTATCTGTTTGCCTGATTCTTGCACGGGAATGATCTCCTCAAGCGCTGCTCTGATTGTTTCGTTGGATTCGTTGGCAAGATTCGTTAGGTGGCCGATGTCGCTGATAACTTCGAGCAGGTTTCGCGGCTCGCTCGCAGCAACCATGATCTTTCTATGGGGCGTGGTGCGATGCTCTTCTTGTTCGCTGTAGAGTTCTTCGTAGAGTTTTTCTCCAGGACGCAAGCCTGTGACTTCGATTTCGATGTCGTCGCCAACGCGAAGTCCAGAGAGCCGGATCATGTCCTCGGCGAGATTGATGATTCGCACAGGCTCACCCATGTCGAGGACGAAAATTTCACCCCCATGGCCCATCGCTCCAGCTTGGATCACTAGCTGTGCCGCTTCGGGGATGAGCATAAAGTAACGTATCATGTCGGGCGACGTGATGGTGACCGGGCCGCCTCGGGCGATTTGCTCGCGGAAAATTGGAACCACGCTGCCGGCCGAGTCAAGCACGTTTCCAAACCGCACCGTCACGAGTCGGCAATTGGAAGTTAAGGCCTTGGCCTGCACATATTGCTCGGCTAGTCGTTTGCACGATCCCATTACGCTGGTTGGGTTGACGGCCTTGTCGGTCGAAATCATCACGAAACCTTCGGCTTGAAATTCCTCGGCAAGGTCGACCAGGTTGCGTGTAGAAACGACGATATTCTTGATCGCTTCGCCGACGTGCGCTTCTAATAGCGGCACGTGCTTGTAGGCAGCGGCGTGGAATATAATGTCGGGGCGATGTTCAGCGAACAGCGCATGAAGTCGCTCGCGGTCATTGAGGTCGGCTAGGGCGACCTCAATGTGCAGATCGGGAGCAAGACGACGTAGTTCTCGTTCCAAGAAAAATTGCCCCGTCTCGCTACGATCAACCACGACGATCTTTGTGGGCGATTGTGCTAGTAGCTGTCGGCAGATTTCTGATCCAATACTGCCTGCGCTGCCAGTAACCAGAATCGTTCGCCCGGCAATCCAATGTTGGATGCTCTCGTTGTCGAGTTCCACGGAGGGACGATGTAAGAGGTCGGCAATCGCGACACTGCGAGGACGAACATCGACACGATCCTGTAGTAGTTGCTCGAAGCTGGGGAGAACTTTAACGTGAAAGTCGTGTTCGCTAGCCATGTCGACAATTTCGCGAACTTGTTTGCCAGGCAAGGCGCCAGCGGTGAGCAGCACCTCGCCAATGCCGTGTTTTTCAGCGAGTTCTGCGATATCTGCGTTGGATCCTAGCACCGGAATACCTGCAATGCGACGTCCTTGGGCATGTGCGTGGTCATCGACAAACCCAACTGGTTGGTAATTCAGATCGTGATTGTGCCGAATAGTACGCAGTAATGCTTCGCCAGCATCGTTGGCACCGACGATCAACGCTTTGGTTCCAGTCTCTTTCGAGAATCCTCGCCAGGGATTGTCGCGAATCAGTCTGGGCAAAGTGCGAGCAGCCGCCAAGAGGAGGAGTGAAATTCCCCAGTCAAGTAGAATGACACTGCGAGGGATCGTAATATTGGTGAGCAGCATCGCGTCGCAGAGAGTAATGCCAATCGATCCGAGAGTGACGGCTCTTGTGATGGCCAGCATGTCGCGAAATGTGACGAAGCGATTAAACTCGAGATGCAGTTGTGTTTGTAATATCGCGGTAGATTTAATGAGCAAAGCCCACACTAGGGTGGCTGTGAGTATCTTAGTTTCTTCTGCTCGCAGGTACCCGTCGAAGCGCAGCAAGAATGCTAAGTAATACGCGAGAGCCACCAAGGGAACAAGTATCGATAGGCCGCCGATGAGATGTTTGATGTTTCTTTTGAGCATGATATGTTTGCTGGTAGGCTAACGTTGCGTTGTTTCTTTTGGAAAACTGGCAGTTTGCGGGAGTCTTTTTTTTGTGGCTTGGACCAGTTCTTCACGCAAAGAGCTATTATTCGGTTTTCGAGCCAGGCACCATCGTAAATGCTGCTCGGCGAGAGGATACTGTTTTGCTTGCAACAACGCACGGGCAAGTGAGCGACGGAAAGTGTAGACATTTGGCGCTAGGGCCTGGGCTTGCTTAAAATAGCCTAACGCTAGCTGTGGGTGACCAATATCTCGATACATATTTGCTAGGGCATGACGAATGTGTGCTGCTAGATAGGGCGTTTGCTGAGTATGGTTCTTCACGACTTTCGTGGCGGTATAGTCGACGATTGCCTGCCAATCTTGCCGGTTTCCCCTTTCACGGTATTCTTTCCAAAGCGCGGGTAAGGTTTCCCAGTCCGGCTCAAATAGCTCGAGGAAGGCCGCAGCGGGTAGCTGACCAGCTAGCAAGTTAAGAATCTGTTGCTGATGTGGCCCTGTGTCGTGATAGATTTGCTGCCAGTCGTTGATGCCTTGTTCGATTTCCCCCAGTAGAAACCGTTGCCGCCCCGACTCGAACAAGACACGTCCACTGTGTGGACGTACCTGGATGCTCTGCCGTACATAAGCTTCGATGGACTGGGTTGCTTGGCCTTCCAAGAAGCACAGGTTTGCTAAGTAGAGGTAACCCTCACCTTGCAAAGGAGAGAACCGTAACGCTTGGCGGGCATGATAGTGAGCACGGTAGAGCAGTTGGCTATTCTCGCCGAATGCTCGTAGCAGCCATTGCTTCAACGCCTGAGCAGAGGCAAAATGCGACGCGATCGCGGCCTCACAAATTTGATCGATGGACATTTGATTGCCAGAGACAAGCTGACGTTGATTGAAAAGCCCTAGATATTTACCTGCAATGCGAAGATGGGCACGTGCCGACTGAGGATTGCGAGAAAGTGTGTTTTGTAGGTGATAGATCATGGCTTCGGTGTGAGCCTGCCGGTTGGCCGTCTCATTACTGATCGATTCGTCCGTCGAGCGAGAGTCGCTTATTGGTTGCTCGTTTTCGGCCGACGTGAGTAGGTACTTGTCCCAGTGTATCGAGGCAGAGGCTGGTCCTAGTGCCGTGGATATCG
>JAJDEE010000380.1 GCA_029259975.1 Planctomycetota bacterium | reverse complement strand
TCTCCGCGCGTTGCGGCTAGCGCCTTGCCATAGTCGGCTTGCCACGCTGTGGGCGTCGAAGAGGCAACAGCGGAACTCAAAGCGATCGCGGTTAGAGCAAAAAAATGAATCATCATCAAAACTCCTTTTTTGACCTGAATCCACGAAACAATTTTTTTGAGCTAGCCTAAGCTACAAGCCAAGGCAATTATTTTGTGGGAGTTTCAAGCCGGCTTCGGCAGAATCTTTCGGCAGCGAGCTTGCAAGGCCTTGGTCTTTGAGTCTTCAACCTTGAGACTCGTAGCAAGGCCAACGATACGCCATCCTGACGGATTACTGCATCTGGTAGTCAAACAGTAGGTGGGAAATTTTAAGGCGGGTACCAAATTGGTAGTTACTTGCACGACACCGTGAGAGCCATCGTTAACAATTGGGTCAGTCACGCTGTAGCGATGAATTGTCAGGAAAACGAATGTCAGTTCAAGGGTGCAATCATCAACCGCGGATGCTGCATGCAGCAATTTCGCACTCGATGCCGCGTTAAACAGTTCTTTGCAAGTCGTTGCACCGCAATGGCTTACGGAGAGTTGTCAGCCAGATAATTCTCAGTCTGCGGCGAGCGTAATTGGGAGCTTAATTTTTTTGCCATCTCGGAGTACTGTGAGCTGTACCACATTACCAGGCTGATATTCCAAGATCTTGTCGCGAAACTGAACGCCCGTTCGCATTGGTTTGCCATCGATTGCGAGGATACGATCGGCTTGCGATCGGTCGATCGTGACGGTTTGATAGAGGATGCCTCCTTGCTGTTTGCGCTGGACAATTTTACGGTAACCTCGCAAGCCGGCCTGTTGGGCAGGGCCACCTTGGACGAGCCGCCGGCCAACAGATACTCTGCGCAATACGGTAGGATAGTGCCGCAAGGCCCATCGCATCGAGGAGTTCAAAGCCAATCGAATCGATGGGCCGCCGCTTCACCGTGGCCCATCATGCACGCTGTCTTTTCGCATAACGTTTGAGCTAACCGGGCGGCGGCCAGCGACGGAGCGTTCTGATTCCGCGTCAACCGCCGCTCCGGTTGAGCGATTTGTTCGCCGCGTTGGGGTCATGTTTCCTGTCCACTGAATGCCAGGTCTCGATTATCTTTCTCAGGCGTTCAGCAATTTCCAGATGTGAGGATGATAACTCGTTTTTCTCCTGTGGATCGTTTTTCAGATTATATAACCGCATGGGCACCGTATCCCAAACGTGCAGTTGATGATATCGAGTTGTATCCTTGCCGTCGTAACGAAGCAGAAGCTTCCAGTCGCCTTCAACGCACCAGAGGTATTGCAGCGTGTCATCGGGATTTCCCGACGTGATATTGTGCGAAGAGTTACAGACACCGAAAACCATCTTGCGTTCCCGTCTGGTCTTCTCATTGAATAGGTTGATACCTGGCAGGCTCGCAGGGGACTTGAGGCCTGCGGCCGCAGCGATGGTGGGAAAGAGATCGATCGCATGCGCGAAATCCGGAACACGTGCGGGCGTCATGTGGCCCGGCCAGGAAACCATGATGGGCGTGCGGATACCGTTTTCATAGGGCGAGCTTTTGGAGCGTTGCGCATATCTTTTCCACAGCTTCTGGTTCGGATCGTCCCCGTTCGTGCTCGCCGCCGCCCAGCCGTTATCACAGAGATAGAGAACCATAGTATTCTCGGTGAGCTGTTTCTCGTCCAGATAGCCGAGCAACTCGCCGCAGGTTTCGTCGAACCACTCGCACATTGCGTAATACGCTGCGACATCAGCGGCTTGGCCCGGCTTGGTGTACTTGTCCAGTAATCGCTGGGGAGGATTGTGCGGCGTGTGTGGCAGGAACGGAGCATACCATAGCAGGAACGGCTTCTTCTCATTCGCTGCTTCGTCAATAAAGTCCGTCACAGGCTTCATCGACACACGCCCTATTTTCAGACCCGCATCGCCGTGCCGACCTCCGCGATTCGGGTCTCCGTGTGTCATGCCGTGAGTGAATCCGCCTTCCCGCCATGATCCCTCCCACCACTTGCCGGACTGGTAGGCGAGGTAGCCGTTCGCGGTCAACAACTTGACAAAGCTCGGGTGCTTGTGGAATGCCTCGCGCATAGGCGCGTCCAACTCGGCGCGCTTGTTATATCCTTCGACGTCATTGCCCGTGATCCCGTGTTGAAACGGATAGAGCCCCGTCACGATCGAAGCGAGGGAGGGACGGCAAAGCGGGGCGGCGACGTAACCTCGCTCGAAGACGAGACTGCGCGCAGCCAACTCGTCGAGGTGAGGTGTTTTGATATCCGTATGCCCCATAAAGCCATAGTCCGTCCATGCATGGTCATCACTTAGGATGAACACGATGTTGGGTGGTTGCTCTGCCGCACATGATTCGCTGAGGAAAGCAATCGCAAGAAAAGCAGCCAGCAACTCGAACGCGGTCTTTATGTAAGCGGACAAATTCATTGGGGCTTCTTTGGCGAACTTGTTATTAGACACAAAAAGTGTGTAAGCATGGCTTAGACACAAAAAATGTAGATAAATAAAGCAGCCCGTCATTGTAGCAAAATTAAACAGCGAAGACGACGCTACGAGCTAACCTTTTCAAGCCGTCGGTGAAAATGCCCGATCGTACGAAACCGTTGGAGAAATAGTTCCAGCGGCAGTCGGAGATTACCTTGGCGTAGTTGGCGACAGCAACTTGCTAGAACTCATTAGACCACAAACGGCCACAGCCACGGAATCAGCACCAGCGCTGAGCCAGTCAGTAGCAGGGCCAACGGCCAGCCTGCACGCCAAAAATCGCGGGGGTGGTAACCGCCGGGACCCATCACCATCAGGTTCGTCTGGTAGCCGATCGGTGTGACAAAGCTAAGGCTCGCCGCTAACGTGACCGCGATGATGAAAGGCCGCGGATCGCTACCGCCTGCGACCGCCACATTGACCGCGACGGGGATCATGATCGAGGCGACAGCGATGTTGGTGATCGTCTCGGTGAAGAGCTGCGACAAGAGATAAATGATGGCTAGCAGGAGGTACGGTTTCCAATCGGGTGCGACACCGAGCGCAGTGGTCGCGTCGACTAACGATTCGGCTAACCAACGTGCTGCGCCGCTAGTTTCCAAAGCTTTGCCAAGTCCCAAGGCTGATCCAATGGTCAGCAAGACCTGTAGATCGATTGCCGAACGCGCCTCGGCAGTCGTCATGCAGCGTGTGACAATCATCGCCAGTACTACAGCGATTGCTGCGATCGATTTTGAGGTGAGATTTCCCCAGGCCAACATGTCGGGCCACAAACTCGTGACCGTCAACCACAGAATTAAGCCGACAAAAAGCAATCCCGCCAAAAAAGCACGATCGTGTCGACGGGCGGTCGTCTTGCCGACGCGGCTGACCAAGTAGAAATCGCGGCTGTTGCGGTGCGATTCGACAAATTCGTTACGTGTTTGTAGCAGCAAGGT
>JAJDEE010000379.1 GCA_029259975.1 Planctomycetota bacterium | reverse complement strand
AGGTCGATTCTGTCGAAAGTTCAGCACCACCGACCGAGATAGATTCCTTTTTCAACCGATTGAGGTCGTCGTACTCAAAGTTCGTTACCACAGAGTCCGAAGTGCCCCAGGCGTCTGTGGTTTGAATAAGGTTGCCTACTTCGTCGTATATGAATTCGGTCTCGATCGTTTCGGTACCGGTCGCGTCGAGAGTTTCGGTCAGCACGCGGTTACGTCCGTCGTAGGTCCAATGCGTCTCACGGTTTTGCCCGCCACGGTCTTCGATGGTTTTCGTAACATTGCCGTAGCCATCGTAGGACGTCGTCGTTTTTGGACGAGGCAGGAGTGTTCCATTGGCATCGACTGTATCGAGTGTGGGTAGCTCTACCGTTTTGACTCGATTGAGCGCGTCGTAGGTGTAGTTGGTCACGTTACCGAGCGTATCGGTCTCGGTTTCGAGGTTGCCGTTGTCGTCGTACGTGAAAGTACGACTAGAAATTCGCTCAACAAGCGCAGCATCGGCGCTGAAAATTCCTCCGCCATTTTTCAAGAGCCGGATTCTCAAAGTGTGTGAATCGGATTCCGCAATTTCAAATGCTTGGTCAATCACTTCCCATTCTTGGGTGCCCTCTCCATCGCTACGCACGAAGCCCTTGGGTGAAACCGTTTGATCGACCGTTCCTACAGAGACGTTTTGGCCACCATGAAGAGTTCTCACGCCGACTGCCGTTGAATGAGTGAGGTCGGCAACCCAGGACACTGCCAGACGGTAGGTTCCCGCAGGTAAATCGGTAAAAATCCAATCGACCCCTGCTTGATCGGAATTAGTACCTTCAGTTGCCGTTACCCGCTGGTAGTCCCCCCCGTAGGCTTCTTGATTGGTAACCGTAGCCTCCGAGCCTTTGTAGGGATCAAATCCAGGACTGCTGCTGTCGATCACCACCGAATCGCTGACAAACTCTTCTTTGATGAGGCGATTCAGTTCGTCATACTCAAACTTGGTGCTGAAACCATTCGGATCGATCTGCTCGAGGAGATTGCCGGCTGCATCGTATTTGAAACGCGTTTCGGGAGCTAATTGCGGTCCATCGCCATCGGGATCTGGCAGTCGAGTCAGCTTCGCCCGACCACGTTCGTCGTATTGCGTGTAGGCTGCGCGACCGAGGGCATCGATGCCGGCGACAAGTTGGCCGGTGGTATCATAGACTATGTGTGATTGCCCACCTTCGGCGTCAGTTGTGGTGACAACGCGGTTGAGGACATCATATTCAAATTGGGTTGTATTGTCGTTAGCATCGATGACGGCTGTCTGGTTGCCGGCAGCGTCGTACTGGAATTGAGTCTCCGGCGCGAGCAATGAGCCACTCGCATCAGGATCTGGTGCAATCGTTTTTTGAAGTCGGCCGTACTCGTCATAAACTAGCTCGGTTTTTCTGCCGAGTTCGTCAAAGGTGTATTTTATGCGTCCAGCATTGTCGTAGACGATGCTTACCGAGGTGCCGTCGGCGTTGATCGTTTCGACGGGCCGATTGAGGTTGTCGTAGCGAATTTCGGTGACTTGGACAAGGTTTAAGCTTCGATTGTCAGCAGTGTTAAGTGTGGTGCTTAGATCGGACTGCACGGAAATAAAGTGGACTGAATAGCCTGCGGCGACAAGACCAACAGTGTCGTAAACAGCTGTCTGAGTCACATTGCCTGCTGCGTCATACGCTATAGTTTGCAGTGACAGAACCTTGCCGCTCGACGCTTCAATTGTGGCTGTCTGGATAGTGCGACCTAAATCATCATAAAGTGGAATTTCTAAATTGCCGTTGAAATCTCGAGTAGAAAATAATCGCCCAAAAACATCGTCATAGGAATTTTCCGCGAACTTCCCATCGGCATTGATAGTTTTCAATAATCGGCCAGCCGCGTCGTAAGTAAACTTAGTCTCATTACCAAGTGCATCGATCGTGGCAGCAACCTGCCCGATGCCGTTGTAGCGGACGCGTTCGCTAGACCCGTCGGGATGGATCGTCTCGATCAGACGACTGCGGCTGTCGTAACGGAACCGCGTCGTGCGACCGAGCTGGTCGGTTTGGCTGAGGAGGTTGCTGTTTTCGAGGCCATCGTACTCAAAAGTGACAAATGTGCCGTCGGGATTGATTTGCTTGGTGAGATTTCCTTTGGAGTCATAGAGCCGATCGCTAGAATTACCGAGTGGATCGGTCGAGGTACGCAGTCGCCCCGACGAGTCGTATTGCAGCGTGCTGGCAAATTCTGCCAATGGCAAGGCCGAGGAGCTAGAATCTCCCCAGCCAGTCTCGCGCAACCGACCGATGACGTCGTACACACTCTTGGAGATAACTCCTGCGGGGTCGGTAGCTTTGATTATGTTACCATGGTGATCGTAGACAACGGCTGTGGCAGGCAAACCATCAGTCGTTGCTGAAATGACGTTGCCATCGACGTCGTAATCGAAGACCGTCTCGAAACGCGTGGTAATATCATAGGGGGCGATTCTTTGGTCGAGCATTTTCGAAGGGGAAGCACCAAACAAAGTTCCGTCAGCCAGATAGTAATGCACGTCGTCTCGACGCGTGCTAGCCACAGCAAGCCAAGTGGCTGAGACGCGATAATCGCCAGCCGGAATCCCTTCAAAGGTCCAAGTCGCCGTTGCCCCTACCGCATTATTAAAAATCGTGCGGTCTCCACCGTAGTACTGATTTGCGTTCGCCGGATGGTCGCTGTATTCAACGGTACCGTTTGTCTGAAAAGCATTGGTTAGATGGAATTCGTCGTCGTCGATAATCTTTGTGAATGCAAATTCACTATCAACGCTGTCGATGCGAATGGCATCAGCAATGACAAAATCTCCGCCGCCAACACTGCCATCGAAATCAACACGTACCGATAGCGTATCGCCCGACACGTGAAAGGATCCATCAAGCTCTTCCCAGCCGAGGGTGCCGTTACGCTCGGTACCACGCGGGCTGGTCTCAGATTTCAGCAGACCTCGGCGATAAATGGGGAGGTCATTATTTGCGTAGTATTCGCGTTCGGTGATGTTGCCCAGGGCGTCGGTCGTTGTTTCCAACCGTCCCTCATTATCGTAAGTAAAGCTGGTGATGATGTTTTCATTACCGGCACCTGGATCAACGGTAATGCTTTTTACATTGATGATGTGCTGTTTGCTTGCTGGGCGTGAGTAATCAAACTCGGTGCGCAGTGGGCTGGAATCATTCGGAAAGTGCTTTTCCGTCGATTGATAGAGTTCTCGATGACGGAAATCACTAGAATCGTAATAGGTGAAAGTTTCGATCGCCCCGACCTCGTTGGTCGACGATTGCATGAGAAACTCTTCGGGAGTTTTGGAAAGGCCCCAAGTAAATTCCTGCCGTGTGCGGTCGGGGTGAATTTGTTTGGTGGTGAGACCGTTGTCCTGATGAATGTAGGTCTCGGTGTTGCCATTTTCGTCGGTGAATTCAGTGAGCTTGCGGAAGAGGTTGTAATTAAAGGTCTGCGAATTCCCTTCGCTATCGGTCACGCGGAAGACACGACCGTTGGGATAGTACTCATAAGCATGGGTTTGGATAGTCCCTGGGTCCGTGCCGTCATTCAGCTCGGTGATTTTCTCCATCAGGCCTTGATTCACGCCTGAGTCGTAGTATTCGTACTGTAATACGAGAGGTGTTGTGATGTGTGTGTCGGTGGGATAGGTGACCGTCGTTAATTGCGAATCCGCACCATCAACCCCATAAGTCCAAGTTCCTTCGACGGGACCACCAATAACTTTTTGAATGCGGTCAATATTGCCATTCGCGTCGTAAAAGAACCCTAGCCGCCGAGCCTGGCTATGGACATCGACTGCACGAGATAGCCTGTCGGTTCCGGAGCCATAAAGCAGTTCTACTCCATCGCCATTAAGGTCGACCTTTTTCTTTAGCCTCGAATAAATATTGCCGAAGTTCGTCCGTTCAAAGGTGTACTCGATGCCGCTCTTATCACGGTATACGAGGTCGACGCCATCAGTCTCAAACGTCCCATGCAAAGCGGCAGGCACCTCATAGGAAATGTTATCTGAGGTCTTGAACGTGTGCCGCTGCCCGTTGGAGGTGACCCAAATCAGATCTTGTCCATCAGCGGGGACCGTATCCTTGGGGTCGATAATAAGACGATCGCTAAAGCTGTGCGTCCAACCAACGCCAAAGCCGAGATCGTCTTCGTTCTGCGAATCGTAATGCCGAGCAAACGAGAGTGGCACACCGAGATTGGCAAACGCAATGTCGACGTCGTCGCGGAACATGTTGCCGTTGGCGGTGTTGACCGGATCGCCGGCGGAGGAGAAGAATTTGGAATTGCCTTGGGAGAGGGACTGGCTGAGGGCTCGAGGATCATTAATGCTGTCTGCACCATTTGTTACCGGTTCGCCAATCTGCTGAATTTTGAATCCGAGGGAATTAGGTTTCTCGATAACGTGTACAGCTCCATCCCAGTCCCCTAACGAAGTTGGTTCCGACGGAACGAGAATCCTGATGTCATCCACGCTTCCAACAGGTGTCAACGAGGTATAGATGGAACTTGGAAATGTAGATTGCGTGGTGAGATAGGACTTTAACTTGCCGTCCGATGAATTAGCCAGATATGCAGCATTCCCAGTAAATACTTGATTGATTGGGGTGATGCCACTCTCCGACCAATTTCCTACATGGGTCAAAACACGGCTGCCTCCAACGATTTTACTTTCCAAAACGAGGACATGTTCGCCAGCATTTTGCACCGCCAGCAGCAGCCCCTTCATCGTCGACACACTCTCGCTATTGATTTGCTCTTCAATGATATTGTGTTCCAGGGCGGAACTCGTGTAGCCCACTAACTGAAAGGCTTCTGCGTTACTAGCCCCTGAGCTACGATTCCTGAAACCGCCGGTGGCATTCGGCAGATCAACGGCCATGTCACGAGGCGCGAAGCCATAGGTGAGATGCTCGATATAACGCGACAGCATGCCCTCGTCGTCGAAGACAAGCAAGTCAGGCTGAGCAACGACGACTCCTGAACCAACCCACTGTTGAATCCCAACCGTATCCGTCAAATCAGCAATGATTTCACCAGCCGTATTGAAATCATCCCAATACTTCGCACCTGCGTAACTCAGCAACTTGCTTATGGCGTCAACTCGTTCTCCCTCGCTATCGCTCTGTGGAGTCAGTTTCGGAGCAAGAATAGTCGCCGCCGCAATAGTTTCGAACTGTAGGGCATTTAACGATTTCCGAGAGTGCTGGTTGGCATCGAGGGCAATGGAAACTAGCTCGCCGGGCTTTTGATTGAATGTAACAGGACCGCCCGGCTTGAAAATACCGAATCGCGTGGGGCCGCGATGTTCAAGATTAATCTTCGCTTTGTCTCCAGGTTGCAAGAAGTTTGCCAATGATCCACCAGCCTTTAGTTGCCCATCAATTTTTAACTCCGGGAGTACATAATTGTAACGTGGGTCACTTGGATTGGTGCTAATCCGATCGTAAGTGATCTGGATGGAATCGGTGCTATGAGCAGGCACAACTAGATTGTAAGAGAAGACAGATGTGTCGGGTGGATCTGCTTCAAAAAACGCAAATTTTCCGTAGTAAGCATTTCCTCCCTCGTTGATAAAAACTAGATTGTTAATGTCTTGGAAACCGGCACCACCTACGAATTCACCGATAGGGATTTGCACGATGTGCGTGTTGCCAGCATGGTTGTTTTGGCTTTGATTGTAATTTGATGAATTTCCTGTTCCAGCTATCTGATACAGCCTGGAAGTTCCGCCGAATGAAGAATTCGTATCCCAGCCGATAACATGAGCACTACCAGGCTGCGTGCTTTGGAATTCAAATTCAAGCCATGTGCGCGGCGTGATCGTGTGCTCAACACCAAGGAAATTTGCTGTATTGCCAATTAATTTTACACGCCGATTGCTGCCGTTGCCTTCTAGTTCGGCGCCTGCTTCACGTAAACGTACGTTTTGATAGATGCTAGTGGCGTTGGGGTTAGAACCTCCTCCGTCGACTCCAAAAACAAGCTTATCGATGTTGATCGTCGTATTACTGAGGCTACTGATGTAGTTTTTGAGTGGAATACTTATTGGTTGAAAGCTAGTCCCGCCAGTGTAAAGGTCGGTCCCTGGTCCAGTACCATAGATATGGATCAGTCCTTCGTCGTCTCCGGTGCTATCATTTGGTGTGCTGTTGCTGTCCCAGCCGATGGTGTGTGAATCCCCCTGGCTAGTGGTACGAAAATCGAATTCAAGAATGGTATTTTTAGTTAGTACATAGTTAGCATTGGCTACAGCATTGGATTGGCCGGTTAAGGTGAGAATGCCACCACTAACCTGAGGAGGTCCAACCGGTTCCAATTCAAACATTCGGACGTTGCTGAATATGCTATTTGCACTATTTCCGATTCCTCCATCGTCGACACCAAAAACAAGCTCGCTCAGAGCTACCGAACTCCTGCCATTTAGGAATTGATCCAGAGGAATTGTGATAGTCTCTACCAGTCCAGGTGTTGTGTAAGCTTTCTGATTTGCAGACAAAGTAGAGCCATAAAATGCGAATCGGTCCAAAGGAATGTTATTCGCGGAATCTGTATCAGTGTCCCAACCAAACACGTGTGAAACACCTTCTGCGTTGCTTAGAAAATCGAATTGCAAATGCGTATTGGGCGTTATCGTGTAGATGAAATCAAGAGCCTTAAAGGATCTGTCTGTAAGCTCTAATTCATAGGCCCCTCTTTGGCTGTTGTAATTGATGTCTGCGAGGCCACCAGGTCCTGGTACGCGATATCTAAGATTTCTAATAACACCGGATGCAGGCGTTGAACCCGGATTGTCAGGGTTCTGTACGTAGATAAGTGCTAAACTGTCAAAATCAGGTGGAAAGAACGGGTTGCCAACCGTAATTGAAACTGTCCTGCTGTGAGTTGTGGTGCTAGGACTTGGTGTTGGATTTTCAATGTGATGAATTGAGGTGTAATTGTTATTTCTAGGACCGTAAAGCTGATGTACAGAAGAGGGAGGGATCGAGCTTGGTCCTGTGGGTCCATTGATTGCACCTATCGCTATTTGAGGCCAAACCAAGTCTGGTTCTCCTGTTCCGACATTTCCGGTATGGCCAGCAGTGACTTCAATCTCAAATTCAAGAGTAACTCCGGTGGAAATACCACTTACGATATGGTAACTATGATCTGAAAACTGTATTTCGTTGTTATTTGGGGGGGCTGGAATCACTAAAGCGCCAGGCTGATTGAATTCCGATGGAATTTCAAATGACGTAAATCGCGTAGTTGCGTCTAGTACCCACGATGTAGGTGGTAACGCTGAAGAAATGCTACCCCCAACAGCAGTGAATGTGTCGCTGTTATCTAAGGGCAAATAACTCTCAGGGGTTGCGCCTGCTAGTTGAAGCACCGTAGAGTTTGTCTCTAGAAAACTGCTGCCATAATTGCTGACAGTCCCTGAATCAAGGGAGATTGAGGTTCCATCTGATGAGTCAAAATTCACCCCAGAATATGAAGCGAGGCCATCACCCGGTGGTAGTGTTAAGTCAACGCGGATGTCATCTGAAGTTGCGCGATCAAACCCGATTGTGACTTGATGAGTTAGCTCATCAGCATGGTTTGAGACGATATAGTTGAAGTTGTCGTAAGTGGCGAAATTCGAGACCGGCGAAAGGACTACCCCAGTGCCCAATCCCGCAGGGATCGCCTCGAACGATTTTGCAATGATCGCCCCTTCGCGCGATACGTCGGCCAGCGATTTTCCTTGATGCTCGGCGCTAGCGGCCAGGTATTGCTGCACTTGGTCTTCGTAGTATTCCAACGGCAATTGCTTGTTATCGGCGCTGAGTTTTAGGTACTCGAACTCGTCAAAAGTACCGTTGCCGGTGCCGCTAGGATCAAGATTTACGTCAACGCCCTCTAGGCGTTCTTGGAACTTCCAAGACGGATCGAGATCAACCCAGTCAAAACCATCGGCGGTTGGAACCTTCGCACGAACCCAGGCGTGAGTGAGTTCAATGATTCCGACCTGTGGAATGGTAGCAAATCCATCTAAGGTACTTTTCACGATATTGAAGGCGGCATTCGCAGTGTCTATGCCCAACCACTCGGCCAGTTTGTCTTGCTGGACGCGCACGCGCCCCGTGGCAATATCCGCCTCGAACCCAGCGGTCTCTAGCTTATCCACCAACAGCGCCGCTTGATCCCACGGGTTGCCCGCCTTAGTTTGCTCGGTTGCGGTGATGCCTTTCATCAAGCCGGGATAAAGCTCCAGCTCCACGTTGTTGTAGACCCAAGAAAACTCTTCCAGCACTTTGTCATACGGTGCATTGACATTGAGAGAATCGCTATCGTATTCAAATGCTCGATGAATATTTCCATCGTCTACAACATCTGCATCGTAGTCCTCGAACCAGCCTGTATAATCTTTTTCATCTGTAAACAAATTGGAAGTAGTCGATTCTGGGTTTGCCAGAATAACTCGCCAGGGTAGCGGGGTGCCAGTCGCGTTACTGATTCTGCGCCCTACTAAGTCATCAAGGCCATCTCGATTTACATCCCCAACGAAGAGTGTGTAAGGATTAGGATTAATCACAGGATCGGTCTGTAAACCAATACCCCAGTCCTCAATTGCTGCTCCGATTTTCTCGTCATATTGGATCACCTCCCAATTCGCTAGCGAGTCATCTCGTCCAATGAGTTCATCCGAGCCATCTCCGTCGAAATCACCGACGCTCGTTATCTGCCAATCGTTTGCAACGGGTTGGTTAGCAGAATCCAGTAGTGGAAGCACGTTAAATTGTGTGCTATCTGAAATAGCAATGTACCATTCACCATTTGACGAATCTTGGAATGCAATATCATCTCGACCATCGCCGTTGAAATCCCCTGCCTGAAAGTTACTCCAGTTACCCGCAACTAGCTCTGACCACAAACCCGGGCCAGCCGTTTGCTGGCCTCCAAGGACGGTAATTAGTCCTCGTGTCGTTGCAGAGATTGGCGGAGTCTGTTGTTGCAAAAGTGCATAGTCCTCGCGACCATCCCCGTTAAAATCGCCAGTCGCTACATGCTCCTGAGCTTCATGAGCCCCAATATCAATGCTGTCCGTTGTTGCTACGGGATAATCCACACGTTCGTAGCCGCGTTGATCTACCGATGGAGGGGAAATACCTGCCGTACCTCTGTCAATAGCAAGACTGCCTGGGAGGAGCGCATGCGTTTCAATTCGCTTACCACTCGGTAACACCAATCCGCCATAGTCACCCAGTGCTGCCAGTCCAGCACTCCCACCGATTAAATTGCTTGAACTAGCCCCGTTCAAGGAGCCGAATTTGTCGACGACGCCAAATGCTGACCGATTGTCTGCGATGATCGTATTGTGAGCGGTGACGTCTGCATTATCGATTTGAACACCACCAACATTCCCGGCTGACTTATTGAAAGCAATGGTGGAATTCATGATTTCGACAAGACCGGAGTTGTTCAAACTCAATCCGCCCACCGAATCTGCTGCAAAATTACTGGAAATCGTCGAATTCACGATCGTTGTGTTGGCAACGTTTGCAACGTAGATGGCTCCGGTTTGATGGTAATTGCCTGTGCCTCCCTGCGCGTCTTGGCTACGATTGTAGGCCACGGTTGTGCCAAGTAATTCGACATTTCCTGCTGGCGTACTCGGGCCAGAAACGTAAATGGCTCCAGCATTGGTGTCTTGGCTAAGATGCTCGGCAACGTTGTAAGTCAGTGAGCTTTCAATCACACTAAGCACATCGCCACTTGCGAGCTTTGCGTGGATACCGCCACCCTCAGTGGCGACATTCCTATCAATTTCACTTCGCGTGACGTTTACTGAAGAGGCGAATTGGGTAAGAATGCCACCGCCGTTACCAGTAACTGCCTTATTTTTAGAAATCAAACCGCCATCGATCCGCAATGTTCCTGCGTTGTTGTAGATACCGCCACCATGGACATTGGCTGTGTTTCCTTCGCTAGCCGCCGCGCCTCCCAGAGTGACGTCAGTTAGAGTTAAATCACCAAAGTTGTAAATCCCACCACCAAAATTGGCTTCGTTGTTGGAGACCCTACCGCCGTCGATCCATAATTTGCTACCGCTAATGTTGTAAATTCCACCACCTACATTGGTTGCCGTATTATCCGTTACGACAACTTCTTGTAGCGTCAGATCCCCCGCATTGTGGATCCCGGCGCCGCTGGCGGTGTAGCCACCGGTGACAGTCAATCCGCTAATTGTTGCAGTCGCTCCAACGTGAATTCCTATCACCCGATGCGACTCATTAGCGTCTATTGTCAGCAAGTCGGCTCCTAATCCGACAATGTCCACATCCCTCATTTCTACGATTCCCAATTCACTGTTCAGGACGATCGTTTCCCCCGACAACGAAGGAGCAAACTCAATGCGATGGGTGCCAGGAGACGTGGACAGTCCCAAAGCTTCGCGTAGGCTAAGTTGTCCATTGTTAATGGCGTTTTCGTCGATGGCAGTTGTTACGATCAGATTCGCTTCGAAGGCTCCGATATCAACGACATCAACTACTGAACCCTCCGTATAATTAACAATGCGACTGTATCCTCTTTGATCGGTAACGATGCCAGCAGCAACAAGATTATCGCTTCCTGCATCAATGGCCAGACTGTCTGGCAGCAGCGCATGCGTCTGTGTTGGCCCCCCATAATCCCCAAGTGGGGTGAGGCCGACTTCAGCCGTGGTCAGGCCTACTTGGTTGTTGTTGACATTTAAGTTGCCGCTAGTCCCAGCGTCACTGAGTAAATTCCAGGCACTCGTCGAAGTAAATCCCAATGGACCGCTAACGTCGCTAGCCGTAGAACTGCCGCTAAGCGTATTCTCAGCTATGATCGTGTTGTCGGCGTGCAACAACCCTTCGTAGTAGTAGGCCTTGGAATAGATGCCGCCGCCGTTTCCACGATTGTTAGCAATGGTTGTGCTGGTGAGCGTCACCTCGGTGCCACTGGCGAAAATACCACCCCCTTTGCCACTGGCGTAGTTCCCCGAAACCGTGCTATTAACAATATCCAGCTGCGCTTCACCGCCACTTTCATCGGTGTTCCTGCTGTAAACACCGCCACCATCTGTTGCCGAGTTTCCAGAGATCGTACTCCCTTCGATCCTGAGGTCGCTAGAATAGTTTAGGATGCCGCCACCAACATCCGTCGACGCATTGCCCGAGACGGTGCTGTTGATTACTGTCAGAAGACTACCGTTGGAGTTTTTAATGCCTCTTCCTGTGGCGTTTCCTGTCACAACTACCGAGTCAAGCGTTAGGTCTCTACCAACAACACTGATTAGCGACGAGTCATTTGTCCCTGTAACTGTGAGACCTGAAATTTCGGCAGCACCAGATTCTCCTCGAAAACTCCCTACGGAAAACACACTTGAGGCAGTCCTACCGTCAATGGTCAATAGCTCAGCGCCAGGGCCAACAATGTTCACTCCGCTACTGATGACTAACGGAGCGATGCCGGTATCAGAAAGAAAAGCCAAGAGGATTGTCTTAGGGGACTGGAAAATTTCTTGCTTAAATTTAATGTCGTCCAGCCCGGGACGCATGTTCGCCAAGAGGATTGCTTCTCGCAAAGATATAAAACCCTCTCCCAGGGCCTCTTCCACTCCATCTTCTAAAGTGTCGACTATCAAATCGCCTTCATAATAAGGTGCCGGACCGATATCGCTAAGTGATCCACTAGTCAATACCCCAATGACACTCATCCATTGCGAGACATTGATCTGGCTCACTTCTGTACCATAGGCTGTCACGATACTGTCGTTGCCTGCATCGATGGCCGGACTATCCCCCATTAGGACATGCGTCGCGGTGATGGAGTCATAGGACTCCAAGGGTGCCAGCCGAGGATCAAGCGGCACGCTGGTGGTCCCCGTCTGGTTTCCATTGACCCCGTCGCTGAGACCCAGACCCGAATACCAGTACCCAATAAGATTGTTCGAGCTGGGCACAGCAGCAGTACCACCAATAGGACCCGCAGCATCTGATGTCCAAACACTACTTCCCGAAATGGTATTCCCCGCGACGATAGTATTGTGGAGTGTGACGGTCGCTTCTCGATAGCTAAAAATCCCTCCCGCCTTAATCAGGGCGTGATTTCCGGTCACGGTCGTATTGACCAGGGTGACATCAGTATTTGCGCCCAGCGCGCCCCGAATTATCAACCCACCGCCATGCGTTCCAGAAGAATTGCCTGAAAACGTGCTGTTGACGATCTTGCCGGAACTGTTCGCACCATAATCGACATTCTTAAAGACGATTCCACCGCCGTCCAATGTGGCAGTGTTATAAGAGAATGTGGAAGCAGCGACATCTAAAGTATCGATGGCCTCAAAGATTCCGTAGACGCCGCCGCCATGCAAGGCTTGATTATGGTCAATCGAGGTCGCATCGATGCTCAACTTGCCATACTTGTGGTAGATTCCGCCGCCAGCAACCGTTGCTACGCTGTTGAGAATGGCAACATGGTCGAGAGTTAGATTTTCGTAGTTTAAGATCGCTCCACCGCTGCCTGCCGCATACCCCTCTGAAATAGTTAAGTCACTAATCGAGACATCGAGTAGATTAGCAGTAGTAGCGTCGCTGATATTAAAAACTCGGTTGCTTAGCCGAGCGTCGATCGACAGTAGCCCTGGCCCAGGTCCTGCAATAGCTATGTCCTGCTTGATCTGCAAGGCATCGGCAACGCCGTCCTGATCATGGTCTCCGAGCGTGATTGTTCCCTTCCCATTGGAAAAAAGACTAGCGTCGTCAAACGTCAGTGTATTGAACCAACCAAGTGTCTCATTCGCCACGAGTAGTTCGCGTAGGGTATGTTTATCGCGAAGCAAGGTGTCCATTCCTGCGTCATCCAGTGAATTCACTGTCTGGATGCTGGCGGTGCTGAACTCAAAATCGAGCTGGTCGTTGGCAGTGTTTGATTGTGTGCCAGAGGACGGTGTACCGATCACTTTGGCATAGATCGAGTCGCCTTCCACGATCGAAGAGAGCACACTAGTCGCAATCAGAACTTCATGGCTGCCGATGGTTCCTGGCTGCACACTCGTTTCATGCAGGAGCACATCAGGACTGCCCGTTTTGAAGAGTTGTACTTTGACGTTGGAAAAGTCGGTGCCCAAGGCCGCATAATCGACGACCAAATTATTACTTTGAACGCTAAACTTATTGAGTACCAAGTCTGGCTGCTCTTCAACTACCAAAGTGGGGCCGTCGAGCGTTGCATGTTCTTGTGCGGCAAACTCAATATCCGTGGTGGCATCTTCCGGACGAACCCAGAACATCAATTCCGGTTGCTCTGGTGTTAGATTATCTTCGCTCTTGCTGTCAAACCAAACATCAAAATCAGCGTTATCTATGATGCCATCGAAATTGCCATCGCCCTGCGTGAACCGAGCATTCGTGAGTCCGTAATTGGCGTTGAATACGGCCCAATCGAGGCCATCAATGCCAGAGTCGGCATTATCCTGTACCGTACCGTCGAGATTGTAGTCCCCTTGAGAAAAACCGTGTCGTCGGAAAAAGTCACTGATATCTGAGGTGTCAATTGTGCCGTCACCGAGTCCGCCATCGGCGCGTGCCAATAGATCGGATGCGGAGTTAGCTCGTGGACTATACTCGGCCACATAAGCGTCCCAATTGGTTACCGCCAAATGAAAAGCTTCGATGTCACCATCCACACCAGCCGCCGAAAAAATGCCATCGCCAT
>JAJDEE010000378.1 GCA_029259975.1 Planctomycetota bacterium | reverse complement strand
GAATAGATGGTTGAGCGTTCGTGAGAACCGCTCGCAGAAACAGGTCAGCGATAAATCGCAAAATATTATGTCAACCGGTTGACAACGTGTTGTTCATAGATGGGCCATGCGGCACCATCCTACGTTGCGATAACTTCCTCCCGTTACGTCAGTCTACAGGCTGCTGTTTTTTTAACACAGAGGCACAGAGAAAACAGAGAGGATTTCAGTAGTTCCAAATTCCGTGGAAAAGAAAGACCAGAAACTGTAATTTGAAACACTAATCTGCACTAATCTTCGCTAATACGATTAGTGCAGATTAGCGAAGATTAGCGTTCTTCCCTTGTTTTTGGAACTACTGATTTTCCTCTCTGGGTGTTTTCCTCTGCGTAACTCCGCGCCCTCTGTGGTAAATCTTTCCTCCCGCCAACGAGCATCTCGACCCGGCCAAAAATCGCCTCTGATTTCTCAGCGGCGATGTGCTAAATTGTCCTCGGCGTCACAATGCGCCGCTTGTTCTTTGACAACTTGACCAAAACGACTTTTGCGACCCCCCCGTGCAACCGCACGATCGCTCGTTGGCGTTTGCCGGCTAGTCTTGACGTACCGAAACGACCCCGCATCAAACGGAGTTTTGCGCTGTTTCACCTACGCAAATTCGCAAAACTCCGGTAGCTGCGCAGCTTTTGGCAATTCGCAACGCGTTTCCAGCAGGAGACTTACGGTTTTTACCCCCATAGAAATTGGGGCGACTTTTGCGAATAAAAACGCGTTTTGAGTCGCTAGCGCAAAAGTATCAGAACTTGCCAAAGCACCAAAACGTACTGCGACGACCGCAACCGCAACTGCGATAGGTTTGGACAGTAACACTAGGCGGTACGAGAAGAAGTAGCGTTCCCCGCCCTCTGAAGCGAGCTTGCTTCAGAGGGCGGGAACCCAGTCGCAAGCTTTTACTTCTTCCCTTACTTCTTCACGTTTCCCTTTCCTTTCGCCTTCGCTTTAGCCCAAGAATCGCGCAAAGTTGCTGTGCGATTAAACACCGGCTTCCCATCAATCGAATCAACAGGATCGGCGTAAAAATACCCGGTCCGCTCGAATTGAAAATGCTCGCCAGCTTGGGCGTTGGCCAGCAGAGGCTCGAGTTTTGCCTCGGCTAACACTTCCAGCGAAGCGGGATTGAGGTTGTCGAGAAACGTTTCGCCTTCGGCTGCTTTGTCGGGGTTTTCGGTTGCGAACAGGTGGTCGTATAGCCGCACTTCGGCGCTGATGGCGTGTTCGGCAGAGACCCAGTGGATCGTCCCTTTGACTTTGCGCGACATGTCGGGATCGAAAGTGCAATGGACTTCGACGACTTCGCCGGCGTCGTTTTTGAGGATCTCGCCGCAATCAATAATGCCAGCAGAACGCAATCGCACAGCGCCGCCAGTTTTGAGCCGGAAGAATTTTTTCGGCCCGTCTTCCATGAAATCGCCTTGTTCGATGTAAATTTCGCGAGTGAGCGGGACTTCACGCGTGCCCATTTCTGGGTTTTTCGGATGGTTGGAGGCTTCGCAAATGCGTTGCTCGCCCTCGGCAATGTTAGTGAGCACAACTTTCAGCGGCCGCAAAACACCCATTCGACGCGGAGCGTGTTCGTTGAGGTCTTCGCGCACGGCGTCTTCTAGCCAAGACCTATCGATCATGCTGTTGACTTTAGTGACGCCGACTCGCTCGCAGAACGCGCGGATCGACTCCGCAGTATAACCCCGACGGCGCAGGCCACGAATCGTTAGCATCCGCGGGTCGTCCCAGCCGTTGACATGGTTTTCTTGGACAAGCAGCAACAGCTTGCGTTTGCTCATCACCGTGTACGTGATATTTAGCCGAGCGAATTCGATCTGTTGTGGGTGATGAATCCCCAACGCGTCGCAAAACCAATCGTACAGCGGGCGGTGGTTTTCGAACTCTAACGTGCAAATCGAATGCGTGATGCTTTCGATCGAGTCGCTCTGTCCGTGCGTGTAGTCGTACGACGGGTAAATACACCATTTGTCGCCCGTGCGGTGGTGGTGGGCGCGCTTGATTCGATACATCACCGGATCGCGCAGATTAAGATTTGGCGAAGTCATATCGATCTTTGCTCGTAGCGTGAGTGCGCCGTCGGCGAATTCGCCGGCTTTCATCTTCGAAAACAATTCCAAGTTTTCTTCGACAGATCGATCGCGAAATGGCGAATTCTTCCCTGGCCCGGTCAACGAACCGCGATACTCGCGCATCGCGTCGGCATCGAGATCGCAGACGTACGCCTTGCCCGCTTCGATCAACTGAACGGCCCAATCGTAAAGCTGATCGAAATAGTCGGACGAGAAAAACAGGCGGTCTTCCCAGTCGGCCCCCAGCCAGCGCACATCGTCCATGATCGAGTCGACGTATTCTTGCTCTTCTTTGGCCGGATTGGTGTCGTCGAACCTCAGGTTAAATTTCCCGCCATACTCGCGTGCCAGTCCGGCATTCAGACAGATGCTTTTTGCGTGGCCAATGTGCAAATAGCCATTCGGCTCAGGCGGAAAACGGGTGTGCACTCGACGCTCGCTTTTGCCAGCGACCAGATCGGCATCGATGATCTGCTGAATGAAATGCCTCGAAACGGCTTTTTCTGCGGAGTCGCAGGAGTCTTTGGGAGCAGCTGTTTTTTTTGACATGGGTCGTCCTGGGTGGCTACGATCAACGGTGGCGAGCGTAAGTCGCCCCAACGGGGCTGATTTTAGCAAATTTGAGGCCCTAGTTGTACGCCGAATCAGGGGGGCCTATGTGTTCAGTCCGACCCTCTGGTCTCGACTCGGGCCAGGCATACTGCCAAGTCGATGAAATTACGTGATCGTGACGGAAATATAAAATTGAGCCACGACGACACGACGAGCACGACGCAAAAAACTCGTTGTGCCCGTCGTGTCGTCGTGGTTCATTGATCTTTTTATAGCTAGCAGGGGAGCCAGGAAGGACTTTGCTGTTCGCTTGCGACTCGGGCAAACACCAACTTTTTGCAACAGAGGTCCACACTGCTGTCGGGTTAAGTATACTGGCTACAATGGCGAATTGAGAATGGCCACTGGTTGGCTAAGTTCGCAGCCTTGGTTTTTCACAGCCGAGGAGCAGGGTTTACGAGAATTGTTGCGAGGAAGAGAACGAAATGAGTATTGCTGTTGTTACAGGTTCCGCTGGGCTGATTGGGGCTGAGGCGAGCCGCCATTTTGCTGAGCTAGGTTTGGAAGTGGTGGGGATCGACAACGATCTGCGCAGCCACTTCTTCGGGGAAGAGGCCTCCACACGTTGGCAACAAAAAAACCTAGAAGAGAGCTTGGGCGAGCGTTATCGCCACGTAGAGATTGATATCCGCGACCAGAGCGCCGTGGAAAAATTATTTCAAGAATTGGGTGCCGAGATTCAACTCGTTGTGCATACGGCCGCCCAACCTTCGCACGATTGGGCTGCTCGCGACCCGCACACAGATTTTGGTGTCAATGCTGTTGGCACTTTGAATCTCCTGGAAGCGACAAGGCAGTCGGCCCCCGAAGCGGTGTTTATTTTCACTTCGACTAACAAAGTGTACGGCGATACTCCCAATCAACTTCCGTTGGTCGAAACAGAAACACGTTGGGAGATTGAGCCAAGTCATTCCTATGCAGCAGGTATTCGCGAAGACATGTCGATCGACCAAACAACACACAGTTAGATTGGTGCTTCAAAAGTCGCTGAGGATGTGTAGGTTCAGCAGTATGGTCGATACTTCAGCATGAAAACAGCTTGCTTTCGGGGCGGTTGCTTGACGGGACCAAATCATAGCGGCACCCAGCTACATGGTTTTTTGGCGTACCTCATCAAGTGTATCGCGACCGAAAACCCCTACACAGTGTTCGGTTATCAGGGCAAGCAGGTACGCGACAATATCCATTGTGCCGACCTTATCTCCGCGTTCGATCACTTTTTTCAGAAGCCACGTAGCGGCGAAGTCTACAACATCGGTGGGAGCCGATTTAGTAACTGCTCGATGTTGGAAGCTATAGAAATCGGCGAGCAAATCTCTGGTAAAAAACTCTCCTGGAGTTACTCAGAAACAAATCGTGTCGGAGACCATATCTGGTGGGTCAGTGATGTCAGCAAATTTCAAGAGCACTACCCCGAATGGGAATTAAAGTACGATATCGAACGTATTTGCCGAGAAATTTACGAAGCCAATCTCGAACGTTGGTGTGCCCATGTCTGAAACAATCGACCTAGGCAAGTTCAACATTCTCGGCACGCGGATTAGTGCCGTCAATTATTCCGCAGCGGTCCAGCAGATTGCTGACGCAGCCTCGGCAGGGCGTCCTTTTGGCGTGAGCGCGTTGGCTGTGCACGGAGTGATGGAAGGAGTGGCAGACGATCAACATCGATACCGATTGAATGCTTTGGATTTGGTGGTTCCCGACGGACAACCCGTCCGTTGGGCTTTGAATTGGTTGCATGGTGTCTATTTGCAAGATCGTGTGTATGGACCAGAACTAATGCTGAGGGTGTGTGCCGAGGCTGCTAGTAAGGAGCTGCCCATTTTCCTGTTCGGCGGCAAGCAAGAATTACTCGATCAACTGTCTGAAAAGTTGATTCAAAAGTTCCCAAGTTTGCAGATCGTCGGCATGCAAGCTTCAAAATTCCGCCAATTGTCCACCAGCGAACGTGACGAAACGATTGCCGCAATCCGATCGAGTGGCGCGAAAATCACACTGGTAGGATTGGGGTGCCCACGCCAAGAAGTCTGGGCCTACGAGTTTTGTCACTCGCTGTCGATGCCCGTGTTGGCTGTTGGGGCGGCGTTTAATTTTCACGCAGGTCTTCTCGAACAAGCTCCGCCGCTGCTCCAAAAGTACGGGCTGGAATGGTTGTTCCGTCTTACGAAGGAACCCTTTCGGCTCTGGAAAAGATATCTGATCTTAAATCCAAAGTATTTGATGTTAGCGTTTTTGCAATGGACGGGCTTGCGCGTTAAATATCCCGAAGATGCGGTGAAGCCCACTCGCGAAATACTTTATGGGTAACCGACTAAAGGTTCCTCCAGATTTATTCGTCAGGATCGCTCTCGGCTTTCTGCTTGACCAAGCTTCCCCAGGCGGCGATAAAATCGTGGTCGCACTTTGGACATCTTAAACTTTGCCCTAGGAACTTGGGGGGTACGTCTTTGCTGAAGTCGCACTCTAGGCATACCATTTCAGCTTTGTTGCCTTCTCCGACATCTGAGCCAAGGCTGCCTTGAGCAGATCGTCGCTGAGCCACTGGCTCCAGAGATGAAACAGCAGGACTTCGGCCAAAAATTTCTCGTTTTTGCTCCAGCGGCGGTCCGCTTCGCAAATCGTGACAAAAATCTTTACGAGCAGCGCCCGATGCAGGTCGTCCATCAACTGAATGAAGTGTTCTTCAGATTCGGGCAGCAGATCAGGATGCTCGTTGGCAATCAACTGCCCGCTCGATACATATAATTCGCG
>JAJDEE010000377.1 GCA_029259975.1 Planctomycetota bacterium | reverse complement strand
CTTCTCTCGAATTAGCAAAAAGGGGCGCCAAGAAGATCGTATTAGTCGACCGTAGTGACTCCGCCTACGAATTCGCTGATAATTTGAACAAACAGTGCGAGCGGGATGTTGCGATTGTCAAGATTGGTGACACGACCAACGATACCTTTCGCACGAAAGTTTTTGACGAAGTAGGCAGCGAACAAGGTGTGGTTAATATTTGCATTCCTGCGGCAGGGATCACCCGCGACTCTCTCGCTGTCGTTATGAACAAAGAGACGGGCAAGGCTGAGCCGTACTCGATTACCTCATTTCGTGAAGTCACGGAAGTCAATTTGATTGCTCCGATATACTGGGCTATCGAGACCGTCGTGCGAATTGCCGAGGACCGTGTTCAGCGTGGCCTAAAAAGGTGGGAGCCTGATGAGTTTGTGCAGGGAGCAATAATCTTTGTCGGTTCCGTCTCTTCGCAGGGCAACAAAGGACAAATTTCCTATGCGGTCGCCAAAGCGGGGCTTGAAGGCGCGGCAGCCACGTTGATGAAAGAGGCCATCTTTTACGGCGTCCGATGCGGCATCATTCATCCTGGATTCACGGATACGCCCATGGTGCGCGCGCTTGGGGAGGATTACATCAACAAGTACGTACTGCCTTTTACTCAACTGCGCCGTTTGATCCGGCCTGATGAAATTGCCGATGCGATCTGCTTCATGATTTCCAACTCGGCCGTTAGTGGACAGTTGTGGGCCGACGCAGGCTGGCACCCACCCGCCTAATCGCGATATTTCAGACGTTCCGAATTCGGACAATTCAGCCTACTCCGCAGCTTTGGAAACCTGTGGGGTAGGCGATTATGTTGAGAGCTGACACTTTTTACACGACGCCTTGCTCTTAACTTTCTGTGCGTTACCGCACACGCGTGGCCGTAGCGGCACAGCTGTGCATACGATCGGTAGTTCATTCGTGACTGTTAGCGCGCGGCCTTCTTGGAAAAACTTGCCAAAGCCCGCCCAGAAGCATTCTAACTGGCCTCTAGTCGTGTTGGCACATTTCTTGCAGTTTCGTGACATACACAAACCACAAGGAGTTACTAACATGACCATCAAAGACTGGGATCAAGAACTTTTTGAACTGATGCAATCTGAGCACAGAGAGCTTGCGGAAGTTCTTGTTCAGATTCGCGATGCAGTTTCTGTTCGCGTTTGCACCAAGATACAATTAGAGGATTTGATGACTCGTCTGTGCGAGCTTGTCGAGTCGCACTTCAATCAAGAGGAACAAGGTGGGTATCTAAAAGAAGCTTTGGATAGAGCGCCCCACTACGCGGCCAAGGCAGAGTCGCTCTTAGCTGAGCATCGGGCCCTCCAAGAGGACGTGGAAAAGATACGCCTACTGGTTCACTCAGGGGTCGAGTCTTCGGCATGGTGGATTCATATTAATTCTGACTTTAACAATTTTGCCTCGCAACTTCAGAACCACGAGCACGCCGAGGTCCAAGTACTCCAAGGTGCATTCACAGAGGATATCGGCACGAAGGATTAGGCCGATTTTTTCAACGGCTCCACGCTTAAGATGCGGAACACGAGAGAGTATTAGCAAAATACTGCGATGGACGCAGTTTCGCTGTAGAGCCTCACGGGCGATATCCAAGGCCCCAGCCGGGCACCTCTCCAACGACATTTCGGCGTTCTAGGACACCGAGAGGGCGAAATCGACGTGAGTTAGTACACCCGACAAGATTCGAACTTGTAACCTTCGGTTTCGTAGACCGATGCTCTATCCAGTTGAGCTACGGGTGCTCGGCTTGCTCGCTACACTTGTGCGAGCCACACATCATGCCCGAAAAAGGGCCGAGTCGCAAGGCCAGCTAAATCGTCGGGCCGATGGTAAGTAGAAAGGCGAAAGCGGTTCAGTCAACATCTTTCTCTTCGGGACGTCGGCGTTGGTGGGTTGGAAATCGTGCTCGGATCGGTTATTTTCAGTGTTTTCCGGGGTCGTATCTATGTCCAAACTCCTATTCGGCTGCGGATACCTCGGCCATCGGGTTGCCAAGCTTTGGCGCGACGCTGGCGAGACCGTCCACATAATCACGCGTTCTGTTGCCCGTGCAAAACTGCTGCAAAGCGAAGGCTATCAGACACTCGTCGCCGACGTTACTCGACCCGAGTCGCTCACAAATCTGCCGCCAGCCGAAACGGTTCTCTTCGCCATCGGCTTAGACCGAGGCTCTGGCAACACGTTTGCCGAAGTCTACACCGGTGGGGTCCAAAACGTACGCGCCGCCCTGCCCTCTTCGGTCGAACGTTTCATTTATATCAGCACCACCGGTGCTTATGGTCCAGCAGGCGGCGATTGGGTCGACGAAAAAACTGCGCCCAACCCGCAACGCGAAGGCGGCAAAGCTTCGCTCGCTGCCGAGCAGCTGCTTGACGAGAATTCCATTATCCTCCGGCTAGGCGGCATCTACGGTCCGGGGCGTATCCCGTATCTGGACAAAATTCGCACTGGCGAACCGATCGCAGCGCCCAGCGAGGGTTGGTTGAATTTGATCCACGTTGATGACGCGTCGGCGATCGTTTTGGCGGTTGAGACGTGGGCAAAACCGCAAGCGTCGAAGCAACACACTTTTTGCGTATGTGACGGGCAGCCGGTTGTTCGCGGCGACTACTATCGCGAGGTCGCGAGGCACATCGGAGCCGTCCCGCCGCAATTCATTGCCCCACCCGCTGATTCCCCAGCCGCAGCCCGCGCCGCCTCTGATAGGCGAATTGACAATTCTAAGCTCAGGCAAGAATTGAAGTACGAGTACGCCTATCCTTCCTACCACGAAGGCTTGGCTGCGATTCTGTAAGTCGATCGACCTGAAAAACTGGTGGATGCGATTCTGTGAGTTCAAGCACGCGTTTGTTGCAACCTTTCCAACATTTCGCAAGCCGCCGACAGCGCCGCAGCGCTGCTGCATTGCTTAGCCCAATGATGGCAACGCTGATGAACACTATCGTCGGTGAGCAAGCGATCGAGCGCCCGCGCCACCCCAGGTCCGTGAAATTTTTTCGGAGCGAGCGATTCGGCAACGCCCAGGCGTTTTAGTCGAGCCGCATTGTCGGGTTGATCGTACGCCATTGGCATCAACAGCTGCGGCAACCCGGCAGCCAAGCCTTGGCCGCACGAACCGACGCCTCCGTGATGCACAACCGCGGCAGCTCGTGACAGCAATTGGCTAAATGGCACGAAACCAAAATGCCGCACGTCGGTGGGTAGCGCCGCTGGCAACTGCTCTGTATACTTTGTCAACAAAATGCCCCGGCGATCGAGCAATTGACAGGCTTCCACAGCAGCCCGGAAAAACGATTGTCCGTGGGCCATCGCCGAGCCGGGCGTGAACACGATCGGCGACTCGCCACCACGTAGAAACTCTTCGACTTCCGCCGGCAAGCCCGCAGAGTCGGGCTGATCCCACAGCGGAAAACCGGCCAACGCTACTTGCTGCGGCCAATCGGGTTGAGTCGGTGCGAACCACTCGGGGAACAATCCCAACACCAACTGCGGTGAAAGATACCAATCGCGAAAAATGCCCTGTACAGGCGGTAGCAGACCCAGCTCCTGGCGCAACTTGTTAATCGGCGGTCCCAGTAGCGGATCGATCACCAGCTTGTCACCCAACCAAAACTGAAACCGTCTTAGCCAGCGTGGCACCCAGCTGGCGGTGAACATCTGACTGAATTTTGGCGTTTGGTAAAAGCTCCTCAGCATTAATGGAGCGAGAACAACAGTCGCTAGCGGCGCAGCATGTTTTTCTTGATAAATTCGGCTGGCCATGTCGAGCGGATGCGCCACTAGCACCGTTTCGCCAGGACAAAAGTTCGACTCGATCAGCGCGTAGACCTCGCGAAGATATTTGACAACGCCAAGCTGCATCACCAACATCGGTCCGCGAACAGGGTGCCAAAGATCCTCGTACCCGGCCATCTCCTCATACTCTTGCAACGTTCCGATTGGCAGCAACTCGGCACCGACTGATTCGATCACCGGGCGAAAATGTGGGTTGGCGACGATCGTCACTCGATGTCCCCGCCGGCACAATGCGCCGCCCAATCCGGCAATCGGATGAACATCGCCATAGCTGCCAAAGGCTGTCATTAAAAAGTGCATGCATTCGCTCGCAGGTGTCATAGCATGTGACCATCGTGACATTGCAAAGCCCCGACAACAAGGGTCACACTTGCATCTTCGCAAAAGCCACGCTTGCATCTTCGCAAAAGACTGATGACAATGGGGCAAACGAATACGCGATACCCTGTCAGATGAAAACAGACCATGACTGATCACGACCCAACAAACGAAGACGACGAATTCGAACTCGAGCCAATCGACCCCGAGATTCTCAAGCATCAACAGCAGCGCACCAAACGACAAACTCGCCAAGCAGAAGACGCGCTCGACATCAACGCAGCCTTTGTCGATCAAGACGACGTGGTCGATCCGATCGATTTGAAACAGCTAAAAAAGTTTCGCTTTACAACCCGTCATCTGCTGATCGTTACGGCGTTATTGGCGATCGTGATGACATTTACTAAGCGCCTCGGCGGCTGCATGGGACTGTTTGTCTCGGGCGGTATCGCCCTCGGCGCATGTTGGTGGTTTGTGCTACGCGAAGAACGCTTGCGATTGGAACGAGTGGACGCGTGCCGCGAAGAGATGACGCAACGGCTCGCCGCCAGAAGAACCATCGAGGATGGCAAACCTGTACCGACAAAAATGCCGGCCCTCGAAGCCGAGGAATTCGAGCAACTCAACGCCGATTGGCAACGCGAAAACGAAGCGCAATCCGGATTCCGTTTTGCCTTCTCGATGAAAGAACTGCTTGTCACTTTTACCCTCGCGGCCTTATTTCTCGGATTTTCGCAGATACTCGGCCCTGGAACTGTCACGTTGCTACTTGGTTTAATAGCGTTGGTCGGTTTGCTGGTGCAAGCGTTCGGCGTCGAGATGCCGCCGCTGGTGGTACTTGGCTGGTGGTTGCTGCTCGTGCTGTATATACTTCTTGGCTTGTGGGGGACGTTTGGATCCCCTGACCCCGTGTAGGAGCGAACTGATGAACATCGAAACACTTCAAAGTTTTTTAGGTTGGTGTACTTTCTTCAACTCTGGTTTGCTACTCGTGTGGCTCCTCTCATTCTGGCTGGCCCACGATTGGATTTATCGATCTCATTGCAAACTGTGCAAACTGTCGGTAGAAACCTTTGACTCCATCCATTACTCAGGTATGGCGTATTATAAAATTAGCATCTTCATGCTCAATCTTGCGCCCTACTTGGCCCTGCACGTGATTCAGTAGCTAAAGAACGCCCTATTGCCCGTCAAGCCATGCTCGCGCATTCGCTTCCAACACGTCGAGCGGTACCGCACCGCTGCCCAAAATCATGTCGTGAAAAGCGCGGATATCAAACCGCTCGCCGAGCCGCTCCTCCGCCAGACGGCGCAATTCACGAATTTTCAGCTCGCCAATCTTGTAGGCCAGCGCTTGGCCGGGCCAACTGATGTAGCGGTCGACCTCCGAGCGAATGTTATGCTCGGACAGCGCCGAATTTTCGGTCATGTAAGCGATCGCTTGTTCGCGCGACCAGCCGAAGTAGTGGATGCCCGTGTCGACCACCAATCGGCACGCTCGCCAAATTTCCATCGTCAGCCGACCAAAATCGCTGTAGGGATCCTCATAAAAACCGGCTTCCAAGCCAAGGCGCTCGGCATAAAGTGCCCAACCTTCGACAAACGCGGTAAAGCCACCAAAGCGGCGGAAATTGGGCAGCGATTCGATTTCTTGCTGCAACGCCAACTGCAAATGATGCCCCGGCACCGCTTCGTGAAACGATAACGCCTCGACGGTAAAGAGTGGACGGTTCTTGAGATTGTACACGTTCATATAAAAAAAGCCGGCACGCGTGCCGTCGCCGCTGGGACGTTGGTAGTAAGCGGCTGTCGTTTGCGGGGCGATATACTCTGGCACGCGTCGCAGTCCGTAGGGCAAGCGTGGTAGTTTGCCAAATAGCGAGGGCAGCTCGCCGTCCATTTTTTTGAGAACAAAAGCAACACGTTGCATCAATTGCTCTTCAGTGTCGGCGTAAAATTGTGGGTCTTCTCGGAGGAACTTCGTAAACGCTGCGAAGTCGCCCTCGAACTCCACTCGACGGATGATCTTGTCCATCTCTGCGCGAATTCGTTGAACTTCAGTCAGGCCAAGTTGATGGACCTCTTCGGGAGTGATGTCGAGCGTTGTGAAGCGGCGGACCCGATGGCGGTAATAGTCGCGTCCACTAGGCAGCGCCGAGACGCCGATCGAGCCGCGCGCTTCGGGAACATACTCGTTTGCCATGAAATCACGAAATCGACGATACGCCGGCACGACCGACTCGGTAATCGCCGCTGTTATTTCTGCCTGCAACTGTGTCTGTTCGTCGACGGAAATCGCGCTGGGGAATTTCTGGCAGGGAATGTACAGCAAGCTTTGCTCGGGACGCTCGACAATCTGTGCGTCGACGGCCTTCTCCCAGCCTTCCAGCACTATCGCCGGCAAGGTCTGCCCAGCAGCGATCCCCGCCCTCAGTAATTCGATGTGCCCGTCGGCGTAGGCCCCAAAAGCAAGCAATCGGGCCGCATAGTTTTCATAGTCTACGGTCGTTTTGAGCGGAACGTCCTGGGGCAATTCTGGAAACTCAATATGAAAACCGGTTCGCTGCGAGATCGGAATGAGATGCGTCTGAAAATCAAACTCAGCCAAATCATCGCTCAGCTGCCGCAGCAAGACGTCGTAGTTGATACGTTCAGTAGAAGAAAGGCGTTGGCGATCGAGAGCTTTCAAACGGGTCGAGAATTCGCGGCGGGCTTGATTGCGGCGCGCACTTTCGGCGAGAGAAACCGTCGGCAGACGATCGTTGTAGCGATGATCGCCCGTCGCGGTGGCGAACAGTGGATTCTCGCGCATATCAAACTGCCAATTTTCTTCGACGAGCGCCGCGAACTGTGCGTCCACGGTTTCAGCTGAGCAGTGAGACAGCAACAAACACCAGCTCACTGCCACTACGGTTACAATCCTTTGATTTCGTAATACGAGCATCAGTACCCCAAGGTATAGTTGAAAGACGTAGGATAGGCTTCTAGCCTGTCCGTTAATTCCTGCACCCTACCAGGACTGACAGGCTAGAAGCCTATCCTACGGCATATCGTCGCCGTAACTAGGCGACTCTACGCGGCGATGGAATGTTTTGCCATTGTTTCCGGCGCTGTTGATACGCACGGGCACTACACAAAACACACGGCATGTAAACCCTGGAACCGCACCCTGGGCACCGTTCAGGCGGCATCTCAAAACAGCAAAGTGTCGGTTCCTCGGAACTTGGTACGCTACCATAGATGCCGCGACGGCCACTGGCGATGGCGCCGACTGTGCCGCGACTGACGCCCAGTATGTTGGCAATTTTGCGATGTGACAACACTTTTTCATCGAGCAACTGACGAACTTCTTGGACAACTACAAGTGGCAACATGGTTGATTTCTCCTAGCGAAGTGGGGTGGTCAATCACTCTCAAAATTCTCGATCCAAAAATCGCCCTGTTCAGGTAGCGTCTCCTGCTCCTCATCGGGTAAGAACACGTCTAACAACTTGTCGTCGAGTTCGTCCAAGGTATACGGCCCCTCTTCCTCTGAGGGGTATTCCTGTTCAGTAATGCGTGTGAATGCTGACACGGCGAAATCTCCCTCATTTGCGTCTTTTATGGTGTCTAAATGACCTAACAGCATAAAACTAACAGAACCAGTGGCTAAATAATATACTTATGTACACTATTTTATGCGGTTTTTTAGCGAGGCGGAGAAGCTCCCCTCAGTTCGTCGAAATTGAGGCAAGAAGGTAGGCAAAAGATTGCGGGCGGCACTGCCAGTGCCCGAGAGAAAGCTGAAAAAGCCCAAGAAGTATCTACCGGCCTCGCAAAACTAGCTACCCAGCTGATTGAGCGAAGTCTGAAAAAGTCGGTAGATCTGTGGCTCTTCCTCGCGTAGGCGGTCGCGTTTTGCTGGGTCGAGTTTTGCTAGCGCCGTCCTGGCATCGACTTCGCGATCTAGTTTTTCGTAGCAGATACACAAACCGGCTAGACTGAAGGCGTGCAGCAAGCTGGTCGAGTCTTCGGCATGGCTCTGACGCTCGAGTTTTCTTAGCTCAGGCAACGCGGCTTGATAATCCTGCGTTACCAACAGAAAATAACGCACTAATCCGCGTTGGGCTAACTGCTGTACGAAAGGGTCCGCCTCGGGATACTCGATCGCTTTCTGCCAGGTCGCTTCGCTGCTGGACGTCTGAGCGCGATAAAGCTGCGCCCAAGCCGAGGAAAGTTGCGGAACTTCCTCGGCTGTGCGAGCTACACCGGCCAAATAAAACTTAGGGCGTGTGACCGCACCAAGCAGCACTCCGAACAACGCGGCTCCGGCTATTGCAACAGAAAATCGCAGCCAATTGCGGTTGCCGGGCTTTAAGCGTGCCTCGGCCTGCATGACTTGGCCGAGTTGCTCGCTAATACGACTACGCGCGGGTTCGGTAGCAATCCACTCGGCCAAAGACCAATCGTCTGGGCCGTTCGCCCAGCCTTCCTTCGCGGCCACGGTGGCTAGCTCGCGCAGCTCGACCAACAGTTCGCTGGGACTCGCGGGCCGGCTAGCCGGCTTCTTGGCCAACATTTTGTGGACAATACGGGCGATGGCACTTGGCAAATCGGGCCGTATATTTTCGAGCGGCTCGGGCGTGTTATGCAGATGCTGCACCGCGATAGCGAGTGCAGTATCGCCGGTGTGTGGTGGAACTCCGGCCAAAAGATGATAGGCCGATACACCTAGCGAATAGATGTCGCTTCGCGCGTCGACCGGCCTGCCTTCGACCTGCTCGGGACTCATATAAAGGGGCGTACCCATCGCGACACCAACTTGGGTAAGCGTTTTGGTGTCGGTGTTTTGTACGCGGGCCAAGCCGAAATCGGCGACTTTAATTTCGCCAGAATTGCTCAGCAGGATGTTTTCGGGCTTGATATCGCGATGAACGATCGCCATCTCTTCGGCTTTGCACAGAGCCGAAACGACTTGTCGCAACACGTCAAGAACCAGCGCCGGCTGAAATGCTCCCTCACGTTCGAGCAGCTGGCCAAGATTTTTGCCGGCGACGTACTCTTGGGCAATAAAATGGATGCCTTCGGCCTGACCGACTTCGAAAATCTGCACAATGTTAGGATGCACGAGCGAAGCAGCCGCGCGGGCTTCGTTTTGAAATCGTTGAACGTAGCTAGCGTCGGTGGCCAGTGCGTGGTTCAACACTTTTAGAGCGACTTGTCGACTGAGCGAGCGTTGTTCGGCCAAATAGACTTCGGCCATCCCACCAGAACCAAGCCGGCGGAGAATGCGGTAGTCGCCAAGCTCTTCCCCAGTGAGATCGGTGCTGTCGTTAGCGGGTGATTTTCTTTTCACTTTGAGTTACTCACTCCCAGTTCGACTTCGCAATTTTTTGCCCGCGAATGACGCGAATGAACGCGAAACAAGTTCTTTTATCCCGAGCACGAGCGATCATGATTTTCAGAAATGGAAACTCCACATACTCATTCGCGTTTATTCGCGTCATTCGCGGGCAATCTTTCCTGGAAAAAGTGCGAAAGTCGAACCCAGGCAGCATGAAAAATAGCCGTCGATGAACACGGATACACGCAGATGTGAAAACCCGTTGCCAACCGTCTGCGTTTATCGGCATTCATCTGCATTTCTTTTATCGTACCAAGAGAGAGTTTCATTCTCTCGGCAATGTTACCGCCCCAAGTACGCGCTCAGTTGCTTCGGACTTATTTAGTACATAAAAATGTAGGCCTGGCACTCCGGCGGCGAGCAGTTCTTCGGCTTGGCGCGTAGCGAATTCGACGCCGACTTCAAATTGCCCCGCCGGATCGTCCTCGTGCTTTTGCAGATCACTGACAAACTTTGGTGGCAGCTTGGCTCCGCAAAGCGATGCAATGCGTTGGATTTGGGCGCCGTTGGTGACAGGCAATAAGCCAGGCACTATTGGGACTTCGATTCCTAGCTTTTCAGAGCGTGTTCGGAATTCAAAGAAATCGGCATTGTTGTAAAACAACTGCGTGAGAATCGCATCGGCGCCTGCGTCGACCTTGCGTTTTAGATTTTGCAGATCAATCTCGAGGCTGGCCGCTTCTTGATGCTTCTCGGGATAGCCAGCGATGATTATACCCATTTCGGGGATCTCGGTGGAGATAAACTCTACGAGTTCGTTGGCGTAGGCAAAGCCGCCAGCAGTCGGTTTGAAGTCGGTCTCGCCTTGGGGCGGATCGCCTCGCAATGCGACCACATTTTTTATACCCAAGTCCCAGGCACGTTCAAGATATTCCTTCAGTTGCTCAGCGGTGCTGCCAACGCAAGTCAGATGTGTCGCGACGGGCAGGTCGTGTTTTTTGTGGACTCCGGCGATCACCTCCAGAGTCCGGTCCTGAGTCGCCCCCCCTGCCCCGTAGGTGCAGGTAACATAGGCGGGCTGAAACTGGGCAAGGCGTTCGGTATGCCGAAACAAGCTTTTCATGCCAGCTTCGGTCTTGGGCGGAAAAAGCTCGAAGGAAAGGCCAAAGCGATCGGAGTAAGTCTGGGCAAGCGTCGTCAACGAGGGGTTCTCCCATACGGATATTCATAAGCCACAGCTCCTACCACGGCTTGTTTCCACTGTAAGTGGTCGATAGCACTTCTGCAATGAAGCCTGACGAAACTCTCAGAACGCTTGAAAGTTACTATGAACTGGCCTGAAATGTTCTCTCGTTAAATTTTGAGCCGCCGCAGAGCAACCGAAACAACGGAAATCAAGCGTCGTTCCGTAGTTTCGTCGTGGTTCATTTTTTTGCCCTGCTGCGTCACGCGTGGGGATTTTCTCGACTTTTGCATCGTCCAGTCGAAGCACGGGAGGAGGAAAGCCGCCAGGCCAACTGCTAAAATAGGCAGTCTACGTCGCTAGGATTTCGTGCGACACTCGTATTTCGCATCGCTAAAAAAAGGAGTTTCGCTATAATCTGGGCTGGATTCTAAAAATCTGGGGTGTATTTCAAATCAACTCACCGGCCTGGGTTTCAGCTCAGGTTTGTGGATGCCGATAACTAATTGACTGGTGCTTGCACCCTCTCGGCTGGTGGTCAGCCCCCGGCCGTAGAGAGACATGTGCAGCACGTGAGTTCAATGAACAACAAGATAGGAATCAAACCACTATGAGCCAAACCGAGATTCCGAGCGCCGTACCAAGCCGCCCAGTAGATTCTTGGACAGAAATCACGCCTCAAGCATTGTACGACAAGTGCACCTCGCTGGCGAGCAACCTCTGGTGGAGTTGGCACCCCGATGTGGTCAGCTTGTTCCGTGATTTGGACCCGGTTCGCTGGCGTCAACTCGATCACAACCCAGTGGCGCTACTCGCCGAGATGACGCCCGACCAGCTGGCCGAGCGCGCCTCGGAAATAGTGCTCTACACGCGCATCAATCAGGCTTTTCGCCGACTGAAAGATTATCTTGGCAATACGCACAGTACCTGGGGCGCGCGAGAAGCGGGTGTCTTAGGCTCGAAACCGGTGGCCTACTTCTCAGCAGAATTTGGCATTCACGAGTCGGTGCCGATCTATTCCGGTGGTCTCGGCGTGTTGTCAGGCGACCACATCAAAAGCGCTAGCGGACTGGGTGTACCGCTTGTGGCAGTCGGATTGTTTTACGACCAGGGTTATTTCAAGCAACATCTCGACAGCGATGGCTGGCAACACGAAGAGTATCTCGACACCAAAGTCGAGAACCTCGCGATGGAACCCGCCCGCGACGCCGAAGGCAAGCCGATCACCATTTCGATCGACACCCTCGACGGCCAGCTCCAAGCGCGGGTCTGGCTGATGCGCGTTGGACGCGTGCCCCTTTATCTGCTCGACTGCGATGTCGAGGGAAATCGACCTGAAGACCGCGAACTCACTTCACGACTCTATGGCGGTGATGTACGAACTCGCATCCGGCAAGAGCTTGTCCTCGGTGTTGGCGGCGTCAAGGCGCTGCGGGCGCTCAGAATTATCCCCGGCGTCTACCATCTGAACGAAGGACATAGCGGGTTCGCTCCGCTGGAAGTAATTCGCGAAAGAATGGCTGACGAAGGGATGTCGTTCGACGAATCGCTACGCGAAGTAGCCCAACAAACGGTCTTCACAACGCACACGCCAGTTCCAGCCGGGCACGACCGCTTCGATGGCAACCTTGTCGAAGAACATCTGGGGCCACTGCGTAACCAACTTGGCATTTCCTACGAGCAGTTGATGGGCCTCGGTCGGGTCGAGCCCCAGAACGAAAGCGAATCGTTCTGCATGACCGTCATCGGCCTTAAGCTTTCGCGTCGGGCCAACGCGGTCAGCTCGCTGCACGGGCACGTCTCGCGGCGGATGTGGGCACACCTTTGGCCTTGGCGAGTGGAAGAAGAAATTCCGATCGGTCACATCACTAACGGCGTGCATGTCCCCAGCTGGCTCGCGTTACCGATGCAGCAGCTCTACGACAAATACCTCGACGTGGATTGGCAGCAAACGATGGGCGATCCAGAAGTCTGGCAGAATATCTACAATGTCGATCCTGGCGAACTTTGGGAGACGCACAACACACTGAAGAGCCGCCTGCTCGAGTTCGTACGTCGTCGCCTAAGCCGTCAATGTCGTCGTCGCAATGAAAGCGAAGATTTGATCGAACGCGCGCGTGGCGTACTCGATCCCTCGGCGCTGACGATTGGCTTTGCACGCCGGTTCGCCACATACAAACGGGCCGACCTGTTCCTGAAAAACCTCGACGAATTCGCTACGATCATGAGCGATTCCAAACGCCCGGTGCAATTTATCTTTGCCGGCAAAGCCCACCCGGCCGATGAACCAGGCAAGAAATTGATCCGAAAAATCGCCAATCTGCGGCTCGACCCTCAATTCAGCGGACGAATCGTATTTCTCGAAGACTACGACATCAACGTCGG
>JAJDEE010000376.1 GCA_029259975.1 Planctomycetota bacterium | reverse complement strand
GCAAGTGGCGATTCCAGGCCTTGGTGGGGTGGTCCGATGGCGAACTGCCGCTAAATGCCATCGGGCGATTTCACCGCCGCATTAGTGATGACCCTGATCAATGGTGTCTTAGCCGCTCCAGCCTTCTTCCCTCAGAACAGGTTTATTGACTGAGAAACAAAGGAATCCTTGATTCCCTAATGACGTGCATGGCCGTTTCACCCAGGAGCTTTTTCAGCCAGTAATGCTTGATACTATTGCCAATGACAATCAAATCCGCGTTCCAATCGGTCGCGTGTTGTAGCAATAGCTGCTTGGCAGAGCCCTCTATGTGTTCGACCTCGGCCTCGTATCCGTAAGCTTGGCAGTAGCTGGAAATTTCAGCTACAAGTTCACTCGCAACTTCGGGTGGGTGTTCAAACGTAACGACCTTGATGGAAAGTTCCGGCCATAGTTGCATCTGCATGAAACGCCGGATCGCTTTGGCCGACTCCATCGAACCGCTATAGGCCAACAGAACGCGGCGAATCGGACGATATTCTTGGGAGACTGCCAAGATGGGTCGTACTCCTCGTGAAACGAGTCGCGTCAACACATCTGAGGCTTCGCCTCCCACGAGGTCGTAATCAAACAGACTGCGTAGTCCAAAAATCATTAGGTCGTAATAACGTGCTTGAGAGATCATTTTTTCAAAAGGATCACCGCTTTCGCGTATCACGTCGTAGTGGAGGCCGGCATTTGTGCAGGCGGATCCAAAGTCGATGATCGACAGCTCCTGCTTTGCCACGATCTCATCGAGACGCTTCGCCTCCCGTACAGCGGATTGAGCGTTTCCCGAGGATTTAGTCAAAGCCCCCAGACGGCGACGGTCGATGACTGTTAGCCCAAGTAATTCCGCCTGCTGGACCTTTGCCAACTCGACGGCGTAGCGGATGGCCGTTGGTGTGAAGGGTGTTCCACCAAGCCCAACAAGTATTCGTTTAATCATCGCAGTTTCCTTTTGAGTAGACTTACTGTTTTTGGGAGTGCCAACATTGGCAAGTTGGAGACCGTTATGCAGACCAGTGCGTTTCCTCTTCGTGTGGCGTTTCCTCGGCATCTAAGGCAGTTAAATGTTCTTCTCGAAAGACTCGGCCAACTATCAACCGCACTGGGACAAGCAGTGCGATAAATAGCGGAAATGAAAGACGGAGCGATTGAATGGGGCTGAGTGTAATGACGCACAGAATTATGAGACAAACAAGCTGCACCAGCGTAAATCGATGAATCACTTTTGCTGGTGCCTGCCGCAGGTAATGGGTGCGCGGATAGAGACCGGGATCGGTCAACCACAAAGTCAGTCGCTCGAAAAACTGGTTGCCAGTGAGTGAGACAACGCCCATGTAAAGGAAGACTCCGTAGAGTACCGCCATTGGTACAACATTCAGCAACGGAAGCACCAATAGCGATAATGCGATCAAGATGTGGATGGCGAGACCCGTGATTCGGTTTTCCTGAACATGGATGACTCGCTCTTGCGTGTCACCTCCCGGCCTGACCACTTCTTCCGTCTCAGCGAGCCCTCTTACATGAGCCAAAGATCGAACGGTAGCAGCGACTAGCCACGGCAAGCCAAACACCGAGCAGATACCGATCAGCCCACCCACCACCGCCAGATCGAGATGGTAGGCGGGCGCCTTCTGCAATTTGTGGTCAGGACTATTGATGAGACGTGCCGTAATGTTCTGTGTGAGGTAAACCAGCACGGCAGCGAGCATCGCCGGGCCAAGAGCGGCCCAACGTGCCCAAACTGGAGTTTCAAACGGATCAACAAGCCACGCTCGCCCCGAACTGGTTTGAAGGCTGCCGGGAGCTTGGAGTGTGTCGACGATCACTTCGCTTCGAAGCCCCCAAGCGATCAACGTCATTGCCACCAGGGCCAGCATCGGTCCGAAATCGGCAAGAAACTCTCTCATCCAGGACAAGAGGTACTTGCTACGTCGAAAACGGGAGAGCGTCATGCCGACATAAAAAGTACTGAATGCCAACATTAATGATAAAAAGGCACCATCGTGATGCGTTGCATCGGCAAAACTCACCCGGAAGGTGACAACGAGTGCCCGGATCGCTTCATAAATAAAAATCAGCGCCATGAGCGACGAAAATACCTCGTCGGTAAAGCGAGTAAAGTATCGCATTAGGCAACTGGCGTCAGTTGCTGCCAAAACCATCAGCAACAAGGCTGTCCAAAAACCAACCCAGGCATAGGTCGAGAGAAACGGCAACTGCATGTCGGTAGCTATTCGATAGAGAATTCCTGTAAAAACCAACAGTGGTCCGACACCACCAAGTATGATTAGCGGTTGGCCAGAAAAAAGTGCGTAGACAATTCCGCAGAAAGCAGAAGCGACCAGCATCTCAACGACGCCTATCTGCCCTGCCGTTTCTACGCCCATAATGCCCCCGAAAGTGACTGCGGGAGCAAGACAAGCAAAAAACAAAAAGAGCGTCGAGCTAAAACTTTTTGCTCGTAGTCCGTCGCGAAAGTCACTTGCGTAGCACGCCGAGCGACTACGCATGTCGTTGAGTAGTCCGCCGAAGAGACGACCCGAATAGTTGAGTCCGAAACCTGCTGTAGTTTCAGACGAAACCGTTGCCACCGAGAGGTCGACAAACCAACGCACTGCTTCGAGTAGATCTGCTTCACTACGAGCCTCACCGAGGTCGTAGCGAAACTCATCATTCGACATGAGACGAGCGACACTTGCTAACGTGTCGATATGCTCAGCAGAAGCTCCCAGCGGTCCCAGTAAAAAGAAAAGAAACTGAGTGGGAATCCCATCAGGTGCCCCCATGTTGACGGGACGAGCAAGTCGAACAAACTGGACAACCTGCTGCTCGATCCCGTCGAGATACGCATGGGGAATCGCCATCGCATGACCAAGCGCAGTCGGCGATTCCTGTTCACGCTTTAGCAGGGCCGAAACAACCTCCTCCGCAACCTGTTCAGACAGTGTGCCTTGAGCCACCATGTGGCTGATGGTTTCACGAATGGCTGATGCCATATCGGAAGCGTCAATATCAAGGAGCACATGGCCCTGCTCAAAGGCATCTTTCAGTCGCTTCATATTATCTCCCTGTGAGACCGTTTTCCAGACAGCTTGCTAAGTTGCACAATTTTATCCACTGGTTCTCATCCCAGCAGCTAGTCCCTTAATCGTCAAACGCGTGAGGTGTCGTAGCTCTTCGATCTGCTCTTCGCTCGCGTCAGGGCAATTACGTGACCGGCGTAGCAGTTCAACCTGGATCAAATTCAAGGGGTCAATGTAACGATTGCGCATTCGGATCGACTCCTTGAGCCAAGGGGTGCCTTCCAGTAGTTCTTTATTCCCCGTGATCATAAGAATGGCATCACGCGAGCGAAGAAACTCGCCGATTAGTAAGAATTCGATTCGGTCGGGGACCCGATTCGGTCGGGGACCTAAACGGGACAGGTCAATATTGGCATGATAGGCGATGTAATCGCTGCGAAATGTCGGTCCTAAGCAGGTTTTGAGGTGGCAGTATACGGTGTTTGTAGAATATCCGCAGTTCTGCAACACGCTGCAGGTATTTAGAGTATTATGCTATTGAAGGTTCGCGGGCATCCTTCTGCTCCCGTCCGGTATCCGTCAATCTTGGGCTATCGCACCCTTTGTAGTTCTAGACGCTTTCGATCTGAGACCTGTTTCCATTCTCTCTGCGAAAATTGGCATGGAGAGAATCCCAGTCGATCACCAGGGTGCCTCCTGTCGCTTCATGCTGCTTATCCCAGTTAATCAAGAGGTCGAGGCAGGAGTGATCAATGTAATCGAGGCGCTCGAAGTCAACATGCAATTCAACATCGCCGGGAACTTGCTCCAATTCTTCGGCAAGTACAGGAAGCCGAACAAATGTCGCGGCTCCTTCAAGGCTGAGGACCGCTTTTCGATTCGGTTGGTCGACATCCAAGTTCACGACCAGGTGCGAAAAGGTGTAGAGGAGTTTTACAGCCGACAAACCAATCCCGGTTAGCACGCCGGTCAAGAGATCGGTACAGACGATGGTGCCAACGGTGGCCGCGTAAATAGCGACTTCCCCCCAGCCATACTTTCGCAGCTCGTGAATCGCCTTGATGTTGACAAGCTTGTAGCCGATGTAGACCAGCATGGCCGCCAAGGCCGCCGTGGGGATCATGCGAAGAATGAAGGCTAATATCGACACGAAAACCAACAGCCACGCCCCGTGCAAGATCGTCGAGAGACGTGTTTTTCCGCCGGCTTCCACATTGGCCGAACTCCGCACGATGACTCCCGTCATCGGCAGGGCGCCCAGCAGACCGCACAACATGTTTCCAACACCCTGAGCGACCAGTTCCTTGTTGTAATTCGTACGCGTGTCCGACTGCATCTGGTCGACCGCAGTGGCACAAAGCAAGGTTTCGGCACTCGCAACGACAGCAAGGACAATACCAGCTTGAAAAAGGGCCTTCCAAGAGACCGTTTTGAGAACCGTAAGCGACGGCAAATGGATTTCGCTCCAAAGATTGTCGGGCACTTCCACGTAAAGGACTGGTAGTTTTAGCCATGCTGTGACAACCGTCGCCACGACAACGGCTAACAAAGGTGCTGGTACCAGCTTGAGCCGTGCAGGAGAAATCACCTTCCAAAGCACCAAAACGAAGATCGTTAACAGTCCAACCTTGGCTGCCCAATCATGATTCTTGAGTTCTCCAAGCACGTTCTCCAAACTGAGTTGAATATCGGCTTGGGATGCTCGCACTTGTTCGGCATGACCCTGTCGCAAGTGACCAAGTGCGATAGGTAGCTGTTCCAACGAAGTATTCGCAGCTGCTTTCAAAGCGGCGGGATCACGTACCGTTTCGGATACGCCCCGGGCATCTAGTTCTTCAACCAGGGTGGAAAGCTGCTGGGAAAGCTGCTCCTGCTTCGCCGCGAGCGGCTCAAGCTGTGACTTGTCCGGGAGTGGCAATGTCAGGTGATGGGCAGCGTCTTGTGGTGTTGCAGGGATCAGTTCTGCCGCTAACTCGCGAAGCTGTAACTGCTGTTCGTGTAATGTCCCAAACTGTTGGAGTAAATCACGCCGCGCACTTCGCTGCTCGACAGTGCCCAATGAGGGCATTGGCAAACCCTTTTGGATTGCCTCGGGAATCGATACGAGGTTTTCAATGCCATTCCCTTTCGGTACATCATCGACCATGACATGAAATTGGCTCGACAAGATCAATATGCCGATACCCGCCAACATGCCGTGGATGACTGCGGGTGAGACAGCCCGAAACCAGCGACCATAACGGAGCAAGCCTGCAAGCAGTTGCAAAGCCCCGCCAATCAACACGGCAATGCCCAGAACTTCGAGCCCATGTTTCTGCACGAGGTCAAAAATAATGACGGTTAGACCAGCCGCGGGACCGCTCACCTGGAGCGGGGCACCAGCAATCCAGCCGACGACAAGACCCCCAACGATGCCCGTAATGAGCCCAGCGGCTACCGGCACGCCTGACGCAATGGCGATTCCCATACAAAGCGGCAAAGCCACGAGAAAGACGACCACCGATGCGAGGAAATCCTGCTTGGGAGCGGAAAACAGACCTTTTGGGCCTGTTCCGTTGGGAGCGGTCGGTTTTCTGTTTGTTTTCGATTCGCTATTCACGATCCTTCGTTACCCTCTGTCGACTGGCGGCTGGATTGATGTAATTCTGACAATTGGCTGATCGCTCAAACATGAAGCCTGAACACTTTGCAAATACGGATTTCTAAGAGTTCTCAATGCACTAGATGGGCGGCAAATCCCGTGTGGCCGAAGGAACCGCGAAACTCGTCCCTTCTATGGGAAGGAACTGGCCCTCTTGCGGGTGATAGCCAAAGACCTGCCCCGACTCGAACTTGTAGACCCAGCCGTGAAGGTTCAGTGCCTTACGGCCTAAGGCAGCCGCAACTGTCGGATGCGTGCGTAAATGCTCAAGCTGAACGAGCACATTTTCTTCCACTGTCGCTGTCAGACGAGCAGCAGCATCGGTGATATGAGCATAATTTTCGTCGATGATCCTAAGTGTTGACTCGCAGTGCGATAGCCACGACCGAACCGCAGGTAGCTTTTCGAGTTGTGGTTGGTCAAGCAAGCCTCCCATCGCTCCACAAAGAGAATGGCCGCAGACAATAATATCTTTGACTCCGAGCACACTCACTGCGTACTCGATCGTCGCAGCTTCGCCTCCTTGGACAGCCCCATAAGGCGGAACGATGTTGCCAGCGTTTCGCAAAATGAAAAGCTCACCCGGTTCTGTCTGCGTGAGCAGGTTGGGATTGATACGAGAATCTGAGCAGGTGATGAACAAGGCCAGCGGATGCTGACCCTCTGCCAAACCCTCAAATAATCGCTGCTTGGAACTAAAAACATCTTTTTGGAAGTGGTGGATACCTTCGACAAGTTTTTGCATAGCTCATTTTTTTCGGTTTAAGGCCGTCGTAATTCGTCGCGCTGACGGTCGAGGATTCTTTGGACTTGCTTCGCTGCACGCTCCGCAGCTCGCGAAACGGCAACCGCCACCTCGTCCTCAACCGTTTCAATCGAAAAACTCCCAAGATTTTTCATCCGCACCGACAGTCGGCAGAGCCGTTGCGACTTGCCACTCGCTCCGAAAACTTCCGAAAGATGAACCATGGCCTCATCGATACGGGGGCTAAAGCGACTCAAAGCAAAATAGATCCATATATCGATCTTCTCATGCAGCTCGTCGTCGATGGAAATCGCACGGCTCGATACAGAGATATTCACGGCTGTCCTTCCTCAAGCTTCGGTTTCCGGGCAACTGTTGGCTCGGATCAACGATTCGTCAATTTATACCGTCAACCGATGAAGATAGACATATAGATATTCCGTGCTTGATAGTGAGATAATATCTACGTATCCTTGGTGGAATGCACTGGCTCAATTACCACCATCTGTATTACTTCTGGCTGGTTGCCCGCAATGGCAGCATCGCACGGGCTGCCGAACAATTACAATTGGCCCATCCGACGATTAGCAAGCAAATACACCAACTCGAAGCATCCTTCGACGACAAACTGTTCAATCGCGTAGGTCGCAACCTCGTATTGACCGAGTTTGGCCAAACGGTTTTTCGGTATGCAGAAGAGATCTTTTCGGTGGGGCGCGAACTTCAAGACACGGTCAAAGGACGCCCCAGCGATCGGAGACTGCGGTTTGTTGCGGGTATGACAGATGTCATGCCGAAGTTGATTGCTCACGAACTTCTGAAGCCGGCCTTCGAGCTTTCGGACGAAGTGCATGTCATTTGCCATGAGGGTCGGCATGACGACATGATCGCTGATCTGGCAGTTCACCGTTTAGACATAGTGCTGTCTGATGCACCCGTTAGCCCAACGGTTCACGTTCGTGCCTATAACCATCTGTTGGGCGAATGCGGTTTGACGTTTTTCGCAAAGGCAGACCTAGCTGCCAAATATCAACGCAAGTTCCCATCGTCTCTTGACGGAGCACCCTTGTTGGTCCCGACAGAAAAAACAACGCTGCGCCGTGATATGGAGCAGTGGTTTGATAGCGAAGATTTTCGCCCCAAGATTGTGGGGGAGTTTGAAGATTCCGCCCTGATGAAAGTGTTTGGTCAGGATGGAATGGGACTGTTTCCAGCATCAACAGCCATCGAGAAGGAAGTATGTCGTCAATACTCTGTCAAAGTCGTCGGTCGCATTGACGCGGTGCGCGAGCGCTACTACGCCATTTCGGTCGAGCGGAGGCTCAAACACCCGGCTGTCGTAGCGATCTGCGAATCTGCTCGCACGAAACTGTTTGAGTAGTGACAGGCCGCTCTTCACGGCGTACCAAGCTTGAACTACGACCGAAGCTTCAGACCGGCTGCGTTTCCGGCAAGTCCTGCAATCATCCAGACCCAGCCATGCAGACTGCCTGATGCGATGCCAGAAAAGTAGGCTCCTATAATGTCACTTCGCAACCATTCAAGAACGGAATGCGACCCCGTCCATATCAACGACCTGCAAGCGACCATGTTAAAGCAGTTTGGCATCGACCATTTGAAGCTCACTTATCGTCACCAAGGTGTAAACATGCGATTGACCAATATCACGCGCGAGGCAAGTGCTATCGACGCGTTGATCAGCTAGTGCCGATTTCAAAAACCATACGCTTCCTCAAAACATCCGCGTCTGATAGCTACCCCCGGTTACGGGAAACGCATTGAAACCCTCGGCACGGAGGTGTTCGACGAACTCGCGTGGGCCGTGCGTGCAGTAGATTGCTTTTGCGCCCACGCGTTCAGCCGTTTCGAGGAGCTGGTCGAAATCTGCGTGGTCGGAAAGCGGTAGGGCGTGGTCAACTTTTTGGCGGTATTTGGTGCTGGAGTCGATCGCCCAGCCGGTGACGGCGATGCTCACGGGATCGTCGATGCCGGCAAGACGAAAACCTTTCATGCCGCGCGGCAATGTGATGACGGCACTTTCGGGGTTCCATTTACCTCGGTACTCGCTCACGGCGCCTAAATCCATGCCGCATTCGCGATAGACTTCGCTGACGGCAAAGGTCATTGGGTGTTGCTGCACAGGAATCTTGGCATTGGTGAGCAGCTTGGCTACCTCTTGGGCTTTGCCAAGCGCGTAGGCGTGGATGATGGGTGTGCGGCCCGCTTTGAGAATCTCGCGGACCAGCTCGATCAGTTGCGCAACGGTCTCTTCACGCGGCGGCAGGCGGTAGCGAGGACGTCCAAAGGTGCTTTCCATCACCAAGAAATCGGCGTTGGGAAGTTCGGCAGGTTCGCTCGTTGCGGACGGGCCGAGTTTGTAGTCGCCGGTGTAGAGCAGCGACTGTTCGTCGGTTTCGGCGAGCAGCATGGCCGAGCCAAGGCAATGTCCCGCTGGAAAGGTTGTTAATCGCAACGGGCCGAACTCGACCGGTTGGCGATAGGGCAGCTCTTTGATGCGATGATTTTGCCCGCGTCGATGATGGAAAAGTGCGGCGGTTTCACGTGTGCAGAGGCCAAGCTCGTGCGTGGCAATATGATCGGCATGCGCATGCGACATAAAGCCGAGCTTCTGCCGCCGTGTGACGTCGAGCGCGAGATTCGATGCGGTAAGAAACAGGCCTCGGTCCCAGTGAAACATAGAATTTCAATGTTACCACTTGAGCCCGAATTGTTCGCCGCCGCTGGGACCGCCGGTGCCCCCCTTGAGGCTTTTGGCGAAATCTTTCTTGCGGCGTTTTTCGGCTTCAGAAAGTGGGGGGGCTTCGTCTTCTTTTTTCGAGCCACTCGCGGCCTTTTCAGGCTTGGGCATCAGCGCTTTGAGCGACAGGCCGATGCGCTGCGCATCGGTGTCG
>JAJDEE010000375.1 GCA_029259975.1 Planctomycetota bacterium | reverse complement strand
GGCCTCCAGCTGGGCTGCCAACGTCGGCCTAGCCCAATGATCTAGCTGGAAGTGGAAGCTTGTCATACTAGCAAAGAATCAGCGGCGATTCAATCGGACAAGACAGCAAATCAGGACGATTGCGTATTCCACCTTGGTCGTGGACTGGGATTCTCAAACTGGTGGCACGCTTGACTTTAGGCAAGAAGCCCGATGACAGAAACCTGACATAGTTGGGCCATTCCAGGCACAAGTCGCCACCAATTCGCCAAAATGCTATCAGAAGCTAGTTTCGCCGTAAGCCTCGAACTCTTCGTAAGGCTTTTGAGAATAATTGCGGAAACGAGTAAAATCGTGAACCCAGGCGAGCTTTATGTCGCCTGTCGGGCCATTGCGTTGCTTGCGAATTATCAGGTCGGCCTCGCCACGGAATCGTTCGCGATCTTCCTCGTTGCTTTGATAGTATTCCTCACGATGCACAAATGCCACGACATCCGCATCCTGCTCAATTGCCCCAGATTCTCGCAAGTGACTCAGCTGTGGCTTGTTGTCGCGTGTGGCTTCCACCTGTCGATTCAACTGGGCCAAGCACAAAACAGGCACTTCCAGCTCGCGTGCCAGACCTTTCAGCCGACGGGCGATCTTAGCGACCTGCTCCTGACGTGGGTCACGCGGGTTGTCGGGGTCGATCAACTGGAGATAATCGATCACGATCAGGCTCAGTCCATCGCGACGTTTGAGCCGGCGCGCATTGGCCGAAATCTCGGTCATCGTACGACTCGGCGAATCGTCAATAAAAAGCGGTGCCTGGCTAATTTCGGCAGCCGTTTGCACCAGCTTACGACGCTCGTCCCCGGTGATCGTCCCATTGCGTAGCCGCTGGCCGTTGACCTCGGCAACCGAGCAAAGCAGCCGATCTCCCAACTCGATCGCCGACATTTCCAGGCTTACAAACAACACCGGAGCATTCACTTTCACAGCTGCGTGCTCGGCGATGTTCATTGCGAGCGCCGTTTTGCCCATACTCGGGCGAGCAGCCAAAATAATCAGCTCAGAGTTTTGCAACCCACCCGTGAGCTGATCAAAATCGTCGAAGCCCGTTTCGAGTCCGCCGGCGGCTTGGTCCTGATCCATCCGTGCGTCGAGTCGGACGAGCGAGTTGTGCAAGACTTCGCTAATTTTGCTCAATTCGCCGGTGCCACGTGATTCAAGAATCCCAAACACTTTTTCTTCTGCCTTGCTGAGCATCTCGCGCGTGTCGGCAGTCGGATCGTAGGCATCATGCAAAATGTCAGTGCCGGCGTGAATGAGCGAACGAAGCACTGCTTTATCGGCAACGATCTTCGCATAATATTCTGCATGCGCCGCCGTTGGAACAACACTGCCCAGCTCGCCAATGTAGGCTGCACCACCAATCGATTCGTACTGGTCTGCACTGCGAAGTCGCTCGACCAACAGCATCAGATCGAGTTGCTGTCCGCCATCGTGCATCTGCAACAAATGCTCGAATAAGGTGCGATTTGCGTCATCGTAGAAATCGCCAGGCCGAATCACGAGCGCAACTTCGTCGAAGACCTCGGGTAACAGCAAAATGCTGCCCAGAACGGCTTTTTCAGCCTCAAGGTTCCGTGGTAGCTGTCGTTCGATTGGCGGGGCTTGAGAACCCCTTGAACGTTGCGATGGATTACGCTCTACCGTTGCCATGACACCCTAGCTCCCTCTTCGTGAATTGCCGTAGGACAGGCTCCCGAAGCCTATTAGTACCGAGACCGACCAAAAAGAAAAGCCCGCGGATGGCACGGATAAAACGCGAATAAGAAATATTCCTCCGCGTTTATCCGCGAAATCCGCGGGCAAATTTTTTTCAGATTTTGCGGTTACTCGCCAACCGTCGGGACAACCCAGACCTTGAGTTCGCCTTCGACTTCGCTGGCTAGCTTGAATTTGACGGTGTAGAGACCCAATTCCTTAAGCAAACCTTCAAGACGAATCTGGTCAATCTTCATGTTGATGCCATTTTTCTTGAGTGCTGCCACGACTTCGGGGGCACCCACGCTACCGTACAAATGGCCGTCTTCGGTGGCGTTCGCTTCGATCGTGACGCTCTGCTTGGCAATCTCAACTGCCCGTTTACGCAGATCGGCCTGCTGAGCCTTCTCGATGGCTTGCAGCTTCACCCGATGCTTATCGACCATCCGTTTGTGATGATCTGACGCCAAAGTCGCCATGCCATGCGGAATCAAGTAGTTGTAGGCATAGCCGGGGCGAACTTCGACCACGTCGCCCTGATGGCCCAGGTCGTCAACGCCGTGAATCAGCAACAGTTCGATACCGCCGTGAGGACCACGGGGCAAACGCTGCGTGTGACGAGGGGTTCGCTTTTGTTTTTTAGCTTTGGTAGTCATAAGTGTTCTTTACTTTTTGATCTATGGTTAAGCGTTTTCGCTTACGGTGTGTTCCAAATTCAATCGAAACTAAAACGGAATCTCATCCGCCGGTGGCATCGAAGGTGCTGGGGCCTCGCTCGGAGACGCACTCTGGCTAGGCTGCGAGCCACCACCGTGGCTCCCGCCACTCCCGCCACCTCGGCCTCCGACCATCTGCATTTTTTCAGCGACCACTCGAAGCTTCGAGCGTTTTTGCCCGTCTTTCTCCCAGGTGTCGTATTTCAGCCGACCTTCGATCAAGATATTCGAGCCTTTGCTAAGGTACTCGTTGGCAACTTCTGCCGTCCGGCCCCAAAGGGTGACATCGACGAAAGTCGCTTCATCGACCCATTGATCGCCTTTCTTGACGCGGTCGTTGACTGCCAAACCAATCTCCGAGACAGCCGTACCGCTAGAGATATAACGCAATTCGGGGTCTCGGGTCAGATTACCCATCAACACCACGCGATTATAACTTGCCATGCGATCATCCTCTCCGAGAAAGGCTCTCTAAAAAAAGCTCTCTGAAAAACTGGTTCACAAAACGAGTGCTAGCTCGCTGTGACTTCTTCTGCTACCACTCCAGCCGCCGCCGGAACATCGGCTGCGGTCTCAGACTCAGGCTCAGGCTCGGTAGCCACACCCTTGGCGTGATCGAGAATTGGTTGCACGAGGGAGTCGGGCAGGCGAACAAACAGCTGCCGCAAGACACCTTCTTGCAATTCACAGCTACGAGTCAATTCGACCATCCCCTGCGCGGGCAGGTGGAAATACGTGATCCAATATGCACCCTTCCGCTGCCCTTTGATCGGATAGGCAAGCCGCCGTTCTTCCCACAGTCGGCTAACTTCAATTTCACCGCCGGCCGCTTCGATCAGACCGTTGACCTCGCCGGGCAATTTTTCGCGATCACGAGCCAAACGATTCGCATCGAGAATAAACAAGCCTTCGTAAACCGCTTTTTTTTCTGCCAAAACCTATACTCCTAACCTTTTTTACTCACAACTGAAAGGTACATCATACCTCTGTTTTACCATTAAATCGATTCATCGCCGCAGCGATTCCGTCGCTTACCCAGGCGTCGATGGCATCGCATATTCTAATCAACTCGCTCTCGAGCTGCTTTTTCTCGGTTTTGGCAAACTTGCCAAGCACAAAATCGACGGCATTCCAACGATCGGGCACCGGACCAATTCCGACCCGCAAGCGAGCCAGCTGGTCAGTTCCCAACTGCTGCATCGTGTTTGCTAAACCTTTTTGCCCGCCATCGCTGCCGCATGCCCTCAACCTCAGAGTACCAAGGTCGAGATGAAAGTCATCACAAACCAACAGCACGTCTTCGATCTCAATCTTATAAAAATCGACAGCCTGCCGCACGCTTCGACCACTTAGGTTCATAAACGTATGTGGCCTGAGCAAAAGCGTTCGTTCGTTGCCGATTAAACATTCACACAGCTCGCCGTCAAACTTATTTCTACCGCCATCAGCCCCATGACGCCGAGCCAAATGCTCGATCACCTCGAAGCCGATGTTGTGTCTGGTTTCTTCGTATTTTCCGCCAGGGTTGCCTAGGCCAACGATCAGTTTCATGCTGACAACCTACTCGCCGCCACCCTCTTCGCCATCTTTCTGGCCGATCACTTCTGGTTCGGCTCCGCTGGCTGCAACAGACTCTGCATCTTCTTCGGATTCAGCCGTCGGCGCGACACACTGCACGATCGTCGCGTTTGCGTCACCAACTACTGTCGCGCCCTCGGGCATGTCTTCAATATCTGAAGCCTTCAATGATCCATTCAAGTGCAAATCATTGACGCTCAAGTGCAAATTTTCTGGAACGCTGGCGACTGTCGTTTCGATTTCGATCGAGTGCAGCAAGAACCCAATGACACCACCTTCGTTCTCGCCAGGAGCTGAACCTCGAAGCACGATGGGCACTTCAATCGTCACCCGTTCCTTGGAATCGACGCGGAGCAGGTCGACATGCAAAATGTGCTGTTGGAACGTATCCCATTGGACCTCCTGCAACAGTGCCTGCCCAGATGCATCTCCTTGTAGGTTCACCACATGGGCACCGTGACGCAGGCTTGCGCGCAACTGATCGGCTGGCAGCTTTAAGCTGACAGACGCTTCACCGTGCCCATAAAGCACAGCGGGAACAATGCCCTCAGCTCGTAGCCGACGACTGTTCAATTTCCCCAGCGCGTCGCGCGTCGAGACTTCTAATACATCCGACATTCTATTCTGAACCTCATGCCCTAATCAAACTCATGAAAACTAGCGAATTCCTGATTGTCGCTGATTTCGCCGAGATTTCAACCCCAAGAGGCCAGCATTTTAGCACTAACGAAACAGCCTGCTCACCGACTCGTTGCGGTGGATTCGCTTGACCGCTTCGCCCAGCAGCGGAGCAATCGAAATCACCTTGGTCTGCGGCAAAATCTGCTCGGAGGTGAGCGGAATCGAGTCGGTACAGACAATACTGGCCAAATTTGCCGCTTTTAGCCGCTCGACCGCCGGTCCGCACAGTACAGCATGGGTCGTGGCGACGTGAATCTCGCGGGCTCCCTGGGCATGTAAAACCTTGGCGGCTCCGCAAATGGAACCGGCTGTGCTGATCATATCGTCAAACATCAGTACGATTTTTCCCTCGACGGGCCCGCCAATAACATTCTCTTGCACGGTCGTCTCGGCACTGGTCCGCCGCTTGTCGACGATTGCCAGCGTCCCGCCCAGCCGCTTCACATGCCCCAAAGCTCGTTTAATGCTCCCCTCGTCAGGGCTGGCAATCACCAGCTCGTCGGGCGGAAAATTCTGCTGCAAGAAATGCTCGTTCAACACCGGAGCCGCATAAAGATGGTCGACAGGCACGTCAAAAAACCCTTGAATCTGTGCTGCGTGCAAATCCATCGTCAACACACGGTCGGCTCCGGCACGCGCGATTAAATTCGCCACGAGCTTTGCCGTAATCGGCACGCGGCCTTCGTCTTTGCGATCTTGGCGAGCATAGCCAAAATAGGGAATGACTGCCGTCACCCGCTCGGCGCTGGCTCGCTTGCAACTGTCGATCATCACCAACAGCTGCATCAGATGATCGTTCGCAGGCGGACAGGTCGGCTGGATCAGATAGATATCCCGCCCGCGTATGTCTTCTTCGATTTTGCACGAAATTTCGCCATCGGGAAACGCTCCGAGCGAGATCGCGCCCAGATCAACTCCCAAGTACTTGGCAATCGCTTGGCCAAGCGCGGGGTTAGCGTTGCCACTAAACAGCATTAAATCAGCCATTTTGGACTCCGTCAGAGTTCATTCTTTCCATTTCACTCTCCACGACCGACAGTTCTTCCACATTATTGATACTCATGGCCTCACAAGGTTCGAGCACCTTATGAGCACTCACTTGTTTGCCAGCCGTCAGTAACAGCGCCGGGCAATCGGTCAAATAATACTCTTGCTGGGCATTTTCCGAAGTCAGCTGATCGAGGGAAGCAAGCAATTCGCTCGCCTCAAAGACATAGGTGCTGACGTTGACTTCGCGAATGGCTCGCTCGGCTTCTGTCGCGTCTTTTTCTTCAACGATCCCAGAAAAACGGCCTTCTTCATCACGCAATATTCGCCCGTATCCGGTCGGGTCGTCCTTGTCGACCGTCCCCAGCAGGCAGGCAGGTTGCTCTGCCGCAAAAATTTCTAGCAGTTTCCGCACCGAATTCACCTGCACCATGCACTGGTCGCCTGCAATCACGAAGACTGCCCCCTGATGCTGGGCCAATTGCTCGCGACACATCATCACCGCATGGCCTGTGCCCAGCTGCTCGGTCTGCTCAGCAAAGTCTACACCCGGTTCGTCTGCCAGCTCCGACTGCACCAAATCGGCCTGATATCCCACTACCACGACCGTTTTCTTCACGCCTGCCGCCCGTAGCGCGTCGGTCACATACCGTACCATTGGCCGCCCACAGACTGGTACCAACACCTTGGGTAGCTCCGATTCCATGCGGGTTCCCTTGCCTGCGGCAAGGACGATGGCCATCGCGGGAGGTGCAGAATCAGGCATTATAGGCGAAGTCGGCGTAAAAAGTTGGTCGAGAAACTGCCATCTTCGCTGAACAGCCCCGACCTGCCAAGGGTCTGAGACGTGCAATCGTGCATTCTGCCATTGCCTGTTCCTCGAATTGCCATTCGACCCTAAAATGCAAGATTCGCCACTCTCGATCCAATCACCCCCCAACCATTCACGACTCCCTTGCAAGACGCCATTCAA
>JAJDEE010000374.1 GCA_029259975.1 Planctomycetota bacterium | reverse complement strand
CGATAACGCCTGTACCCCGGCTTGAACGGCAACCCGTCGATGAACTGCACCATGCTGGCCACGGTTTCTTCGCCACCGAGATGTGCGATGTCCATCCCTTCGATCGTCTGCGGCGTTTCGCTCATCTTGAGCACTTTTTGTAGCCCGGCCAGACCCTTCTTGGGATCCATGTAAAAAACTTCGGGCTGCTCGTGCTTGGCAAGTTCGCCGCGCTCGTTGAGCGATTCGAGCATTTTGATTTCATCACGCAAACGGGCCGCCTGTTCGTAACGCAGCTTGCTGGCCGCTTCTTCCATTTCGGCCTTCATCTCTTTCAGAAGTGGCTTACGCTTGCCTTCCAAAAACTTTTTCAGTCGACTAATGTCGCGGCGGTATTCTGTTTTCGATATCCGTACGTTGCAGGGGGCAGTGCACTGTTTGATCGACGCTAACAGGCAAGGCCGAAACCATCGCCAGCGCTCGTCGTCTTCGTTAATGTCGAGCGAGCAGGTGCGAAACTGAAACACGCGCTGCAGCACTTGCAGCGCACCACGCAGGCTGCCAATCGAAGTGAACGGGCCGTAAAGCTTGACGCCGCTCGACAGGGGTGCGCGGGTGATTTCGACGCGAGGGAAATCTTCGTGCGTTGTGATTTGCAAATACGGAAAACTTTTGTCGTCGCGCAGATCGCGATTGTATTTCGGCTGAATATCCTTAATCAGCCGCGACTCCATCAACAACGCATCGACTTCGCTCTCCGCATCGAGATAATCGACATCGTACACCTCGCGCACCAATCGCGTCGTTCGCTGATCTTCGGCCGCCGCCTTGAGAAAGTAGCTACCGACCCGCGCACGCAAGTTGATCGCCTTGCCCACATAAAGCACACGTCCCGCCTGATCCTGAAACAGATAAACCCCCGGCGTCGTGGGAAACTTCGCCCGCACTTTCTCGCCAGCGCGCAAAAAGAATTCCACCTGCGATTTGGGAGTCTCGGCCGCCGAAGTTGTTTCAGCCGCGCTTTCAGGATCAGGAACGTCGTGCTCAGGCATACTGGTCAATGGTAGACGGATGTAGGCACAGTGGCCAGACGGCTGGCCAGTAGGTTTGCTGTCAGACTGCGGTCGATGCATGTCACCGCACAAGCAGTCAGCCGTACCGTCTCATTGGTTATCAGGCCGCAACTGCCTAAATCAACAATGCACTGATTACCTAGGTGTAAAATCGGCATCTGCAGTAAGGTTCGTTGCAAAGGCAGCCAGCAAGTCGGCACACATATCGAGGTCGTCAAGCGAAATCATCTCGACTGCGCTGTGCATATAGCGGTTAGGCACGCTCACCAGACCAGAAGCCACTCCGGCTCGTGAGAGCTGAATCGCGTTCGCATCCGTCCCTGTAGCGCGTCCTATGGCACTCCATTGGCACGGAATGTCAGCCTGGTCTGCTGCTTTACGTAGGTGTTCAACCAGTACCGGATTCATATTTGGACCTCGATAAACGACGGGGCCGCTGCCTAGGCTGATATCGCCCTCTTGATTCTTGTCGATTGTTGGGCAATCGGTGGCGTGCGTCACATCGACGGCGATCCCCACCTGTGGATCAATGCCATAGGCGCTTGTCCGAGCACCACGCAAACCGATCTCTTCCTGCACCGTCGCCACGGCATAGAGCGAAATGTTCAGCCCTCGCTCTTTCGCGCGGCGCATTGCTTCGACACAAACCCAAAGTCCTGTCTTGTCATCCATGCCGGGCGAATTGGCCAGCCCATTTCGCATTTCTTGATAGCCGAGTTCCAAGGTAACCGGGTCGCCAATCCGCACGGCTCCAGCCGCCTCTTCTTTATCTTTTGCACCAATGTCAAGCCACAAATCTTTGGCTTTGACCACTTGCTTGCGCTCATCCTGGTCGAGCAAGTGAATCGCCTTCCGCGCGATCACTGCCGGAATCGGACCGCTGTCGGTGTAGATCGTCATTCGCTGCCCGATCAGCTGCTGTGGATCCCAACCGCCAATCGTATTCGTATAAATAAAGCCTTTATCGTTGATGTGTGTTACTAGCAAACCAATCTGATCGGCATGCCCGGCAAACATCACACGCAAACTTTGTCCCGGATTGCAACAAGCGATCACGTTGCCGTGCAAATCAGTACTCACCTCATCAGCAAATTCGCCGACATACCTACGCACCAAATCCTGCACAGGCTGCTCGTAGCCAGACGGGCTGGGGGTCTCAAGAATCTGCTGGAAAAATTTCTTGGCTGCGGCTTCCATTGGGCTTCCATCCTTTGAGTAAAGAAAATTTATTCTGGTACTATCATTTCTGCAACTGCTGGCCATTCGCCAATCTCGATCACATTACCATCGGGATCGCGAAAAAAAACCTGCCGATAGCCGTGATCAGGCAATACGCGTTCTACCGTTTCGACACCATGCTCGGCAAGCAACTGCAAATCGACAGAAACATCGCTCGACTGCATCGCGAAATGATGACTACGAGTGTTCATCGGTTCGGTCGGCGGACGAAACTTTTTATCCTCAATAAGATGGATCATTACTCCTGCCTCGGCTCGATAGAGCCAGCGACCTTCAAACGGAAATGCTGGTCGCTGTGCCAAGCGAAAACCAAGTACGTTGCAATAAAACTGCGCGCATCGCACAGCGTCACATGTCATTAACGCAATGTGATTAAAGTGTCCTGGTTGAAGGCTCTGCGGGGGCATCCAGATCTCCTCAGTGCTTTCAGAGTTGCCAACAGCCGCTAGCCGCTAGCTGCTAGCGGAAAAGACTCTGCTAATCTGTGTTGATTTTAACGATTTTGTGGACGATTGCGAACCGCCTCGCCGATAAATCTCGACGAACACTCTCGTGGCGTCTGCGACGAGAACTCACAACAATTGTAGCAATGCCGGAGTTACCAAGACCATGTCTAGTCGACACATCCTCGCACTGATCGTCATTTTCTGCACTACCAGCCAGCTGGGCTGTGTTTGTACACGGCAGTTTGGCTGTGGAAGTGGCGGTTGCGGAATGGGAGGGCAAGTATTTAATGATTGCTGCCCAAGCTGTGGCGTTGCAGATTCTTGTTGCGACTGCCCCAGTTGCGGAGTCGCCGATGTCAGCTGCGGCTGCCCAGACGCAACATGCGGCTGTCCCGACGCATCTTGTGGCTGCCCAGACAGTTGTGGCGGAGGAGTCGGTTGCGGTACAGCGATCGGAAGAGGCTGTCCATTGCTGGCGCGCATACGCAACGCCCTCAGCGGTTGCTACGGCGGCTGCGGTCAAGCTTATCGTAGCGAATGGAGCGATAGCCCCCCCAGCCAGTGTGAATCTTGCGACCACTACGGCAACTACACTGGAGACAGAAACATCGGTGGTCCCTACGGCAGCCCTCACGGACGACGTGCCCAAATGGCCAAGCGAAATTTCAACCTCAACGACGAACTACGATTCAGTGAAGAAGAATCCGGGCCAATCTACCGCTAAAGCCAGGCGAACCCCAAGGGAACCCCAAAGGCGAACCCCAAAGGCGAACCCCAAACGTAAGTGACGGGAGAAGAAAATCACCGCCATTCATTTCGCCCTCAAACCAAAAAACGCTCGGGCATTATCCGTCGTCAGTGCAGCTATTTCTTCCAGCGTAACACCGCGCACTTTCGCTAAGCACTCAGCAGTGTGACGGACAAAAGCGGGTTCACAGGGACGCTTGCTACGTACCGGCTCGGGCGGGAGGTAGGGACAATCGGTTTCAATCAGCAACCGACCCTCAGGAATCGTTGCAGCACATTCGCGTAGCGCCGTCGACTTTTTGAACGTCAGCATTCCGGCAAAGCTGATATGCATCCCCATCTCGACGCACTCCGCCGCCATCGGGGCGTCGCCAGTAAACGAGTGCATCACGCCCTTTAGTATGCCACGCTCTCGTGCTGCGCGAAGCGCCTGCATAATGTCGTCGTCGCAATCACGCATATGCACGATGAAAGGCAAGCCCAGCTGCTCGGCAAGTCGCATGTGACGATCGAAATAATCCAACTGCTGATCAAACGGTGTGTAATCCCAATGTCGGTCAAGCCCCGTCTCGCCGATCGCTACGACACCAGGCTCCTTGGCCAACTGCTCGAGGACTGCCCAATCGCCTGGCTTTGCCTCGGAAATATAATTTGGCTGGATACCGACTGCTGCGTGGATTCCCTCGAAATCACTCGCCAATTGCACACATTTACGGCTATCATCCGCAGTACAGCCGACCGCGATTAGTTGCGTAACACCGGCCACCGCCGCGCGCTCGACCACTTTGGCACGAATGTCGTCGAACTCCGTCTGATCGAGATGCGTATGCGTGTCGAAGAACATGGAAACTTGCTTCAGCTTTTGCTGGTAGCTTCAGGCAGCAACTCTGTCAGCGAATCAAGGTGTCCCTTAGCCATGCCAAGCACTTCTTCGGCGAGCGACTGAGCAGCCGGCGCGAGTTGCAGCTGCTCCGCGATCTCTGAAATGCTCGCAATATCTTGCTCTTGGTACTTGGTTGCTAGGCCGAGGAGAAAGTTGATATCTAGATCGTGCCTGTCAGCATATTCGATCGGAAACTCGCCAAACCGTGGTGGCGCCTGCGCGTCAGCGACCATCTGACTCAGCCGTGCGACCATGCCATTCTGGTCGTCTACAATTGCCGAGATTGCCTCCATCTTATTCTCCTGTCCCGGCGGCACGTACGGCCGCGAATACAGTAGATATTGCGGAAACGACCGACCGACGATCGCCAATAGGCGGTTGAGCAAAACATGGGGTGCTGGCTGGCTCATACGAATACTTTATTGGCAAAAATAGGAAAACAAACGTTAAACCAGCCCAGCAGAGCTAGCTGAAAAACTGTTGAGCTGCTTGATCCGCCCAGCGAGCAAGCCAATCGGGCAGCAAACCGAAAATGAGTACGGGAGCAGAGACCACTAACACATAGGCCACGGGTAAAAACCCTAGTGAAACCGGGCCACGCGAATCGGATTCGGGATCAATGCACATCTTCTTCACGACGCGCAAGTAATAGATCAACGAAATTGCCGTGTTCAAACCTGCTATCACCAAGGCGGTGATCATCAGCGTACCGCCCGCCTCGTACAACGCCTGTAGTACGCGTAACTTTGGCCAAAAGCCAGCCAGTGGCGGCAGACCGATCAGGCTGATGAGAACCATCGCCATCATCACCGCCACAATCGGGGCGCTGCGAATCAGCCCCGCGTAGTCCTCAATCTCTTCGCTTTGCATCGTGTTGCGTAGGAAGGCGATGATTGCAAAGGCTCCCAAATTCATAAATAGGTAGATCGTCACATAAAGCAATAGCGCCGAGACCGCTGCATGAGCTTCTGTTATATCGCTACCTAGCAAAGCGACCGCAGCAGCGACGGCCATGATCATGTAGCCAGCATGAGCGATCGTCGAGTAAGCCAACATGCGCTTGATATTGGTCTGGCCATAGGCTGCCAAGTTGCCAAAGGTACAAGAAACGACGCCGACCAGCACCAAGATCGTCACCACAAAGTTACGCACCGGCGACAGCGGATCGCTTGCGATTTCGCCGCCGTCGGCCACTAACAAAGCGGCCTTTGTGATTGCAGTTGGCTCTGTTGAAGCAACGGTTGTGACCGCCGGCTGCAAAACTGCAACCGACTCTTCGGCTGCCACCGGCAAATGTGTCAACCCGATGCCTACCCGCAACAACAGCGCCAACGCCGCCGCCTTCGAAGCAACCGACAAAAAGGCACCGACTTCTGCCGAAGCACCTTCAAAAACGTCGGGGCACCAAAAATGAAACGGCACGGCCGATAACTTAAACGCCAATCCAACGCCCAGCATGATGCCGCCCAACGCAAGCACCATTAGCTTCGAGCCTGCTTCGCCACTGGCGATCATGCTCGGGATATCCAAAGCAGCCAACTCTTGGGCCATTGTCGGCAAGTGCGCCGTACCTAGTACACCGGCAAGAAGACTCACACCGTAAAGCATTACGCCAGCGGTGCCCGCGCCGTAGACAGCATACTTTAGCGCGGCTTCGCTACTGCGGCGGCGTCCTTTGACGATGCCCGCCAACACATACGACGGCACGCTAGCCATCTCGACACCCAAGAAAACCGCCAGCAGATGGTTGGCCGAAGTCATCACGCACATTCCAACGATTGCGCCCAATACAAGCACATAGTAGTCTTGCCCATCTTCGCGATCGGCGATGCCAGTAAGCTGCGACAACACAATAAACAGCACCGCAAACGCCATCAAAAAGACGCGTAGGTAAGCCGTCAGCGTGTCGAAGACCAACATGCCTGTGAACAGCTCTTGCCGCTCAAGACTCGCCCAAGTTGCCAAGCCGTCCTGCGGCAACGCCATCCATAAGGCAACCAAAGATCCACCGAGCGCCCAAACAAACGATGGAATCTGCTTGCCGCCGGGCAAGATACGCATGAGCAAAAGCAGCACGATCGTCGCACACAGCACCAATTCTGGCCGAAACAGCGGCAAACTGGTCTGGAGCGTATCGTTTAGCAGCGAGTCTACGAGTGTATGTAAGTTCTCTAAAGGCACGTCGGAATACTCAGTTTTATTTGCTAAGGGATTTCAAAATGCGTGTTTGAGACTGAAGAGCGGCCGCCATTTGACCCTCTGCAATCGCTTGCGGTTTTGCCGCCGTCTTGCGCTGGTCATATTCTTCCGTCCAAACGGTCAACTGATCGACTTGCTGATTCACCGATGGCTCCATGTAATCGAGCAGCAGTTTTGGATAGACGCCAAACACGACCGCCATCACCATCAGCGGCGCGGCGATAGCCAATTCACGCATCGTGATCGGCGTTAGATTTTCGCCATGTGGACCTTTGTACTCGGCACCCAGATACACA
>JAJDEE010000373.1 GCA_029259975.1 Planctomycetota bacterium | reverse complement strand
TGTCCAGGTCGAATGCAATCGGGGTCGTCGGCGAAGCACGTAGCGAAACTATTGTGTTACTGCTTATCGGATCTCCATTATCGACCACGCCCAACAGAACCCAATCGCCGCTGGGAAGCCGCGGCCCGACCGTCAGCCCTTCGAGGTTTTGGCCAAATCCTCCCCCAGCACTCCCAGACCACAACAGCTCTTTGCCCACCTTGGTGAAGGTTTGACCAAGGAGGCCCACGTCGAAAGGCGCGACACTCACGTCGGTGGCGCTGTCGAAATCGATTTCATAAATGCGGCTAAGGAAGGCTGGAGTGGTAGCCGCCAACGATCGCTCCAAGCCGAGCAGAGTGCCATCGGGAAGCGAAACTAATTCCACGAGGCCATTCTGCGCCGAACTACCGCCGCCGTGGATCGGCTCGACCTCGTACGCAAATTGTTTGCCTGCGGTGGCGATACCGCCGCTGAGATTCAGCTCCAACAGGCGAACCGTCGAACCCGTGGTCGGCGTAGCCACCGGACCATCGACGGTCAGCGCCGACTCGGTTGCAGTCCACAGCCGCGCAGCTTGCGCATCATAGGCGAGCGGCTCGAAGCCCAGGTTAAGCCTTTTGTTGGACGTGAACAACGTGGGGATGCTAACCGTCTGCAAAAGAGCGCCTGTCGTGGGATCGAACTCGCGCACTCCAGGCCCGTTCTCATCGCTGAGAAAAATGGAATCTCCGACTTGGGCGATCCCTTCAAAATCAGCGCTCACGCTGAGCGACAGACTGCCGACCGTCTCGGCGGAAACAAGATTGCCATCGAGATCAAAAGCAGCGTCAAACGTAATGACGCCGTTGCCATTGTCCTGTACCGTGAGAAACCGATGTTTGCCAATTTCTGGCGCAGGCCCCAGGTAAGTTACGCCACTCATTTCGTCAACCGAAAAGCTAGTGCCCGAGGTATCAAGCGGCAGCGAATTACTTGAAGACACCGTCCAATCTGCCGCTGAAACATCGTGCAATGCAAACCACAAGCAAAACAGCGCCGCCAGCGCAGCACCGAAACCGGCATTGTTAGTTTGGTTGGGGTAGCAGTTGATCTTGGTCATGCAATTTACCATTAAAGCAACGAGACGGACGCCACCGATCCAGCATAGCCTAAATCGACAGTCGCAGGAAATAATGGTGCCCGTTCCGGGGGCCACAGAGAGATCGTGGCTTCTTGTGGCGGCCCTCCTATCAAGCTGGTGTGAACAAGTTTCCACCGAAAGCTGATAACTGACACAAAGTTTCTTACGGGGCCTGAATTTCGACTACTTCTCGTCTTCTTCTTCGTCGTCGTTTTCTTCATCTTCATCTTCATCTTCGTACTCGTACTCGTACTCTTCATCTTCTTCGTCGTCGTCGTCTTTCTCGTTGTCGGATTCTACTTCTACGTCTGAACCCTCGTCGTCCTCCTCCTCCTCATCATCATCGTCTTCGTCTTCGTCTTCGTCTTCATACTCGTACTCTTCGTCGCTGTCATCGCCGTCATCGTCTTCTTCGTCGTCGTCTTCTATGTCTGAATCGTCGTCGACTTCTTCCCATTCCTCCTCGTCGTCATCGTCATCGTCCTCCTCGTCATCGTCATCGTCTTCAAGCTCGGAGTCGTCGTCGTCGTAATCTTCATATTCGACGTCGCTGTCATCACCGTCCTCGTCGTCGCCGTCTTCCTTGCTGTCCTTGTCTTCTTCCTCGTCGTCCTCGTCTTCTTCCTCCTCATACTCGTATTCGTACTCGTACTCCACCTCTTCGTCATCATCGTCGTCGTCCAATTCTTCTTCGGACTCTGCCGGTTCGAGGTCGGCCTCCTCTGAGTCATTGCGTTGCCACTCGACATTTGGCAAGTCGTGAACCTCAGACGCATCTTTTGACGACGTCGCAAACTCTTCTGTTAAAAGACTCTCGGTGGACTGCACAGCTTGCTCCTTGACCATCTCATTAGTTCCACGGACGTCACGTAGACTCGCAACTAACCTGCAATGCTATGAATTTGATCGATTAATGGCAATTGGTCCAACCGCCTAAGACCAAAAACTTGTAAAAATTTCTTGGTAGTTCCATACAAAAAAGGCCGCCCCAGCTCGTCTGCTCGTCCGACGATACGCAATAAATCACGTTCCATCAATACTCTCAGTATCTCACCACACTGAACACCACGAATCGCCTCAATTTCTGCCCGCACCACCGGCTGCTGGTACGCCACCACCGAGAGGGTCTCAAGCGCTGGGGCAGAAAGTTTAGCTTCCTGGGCTTCGCCGTGCAAACGGGCTATCCACGGTGCCAATTGTGCTCGGGTCAGCAGCTGAAAACCACCTGCCACCTCAACAAGCTGCAATGCTCGTCCTTGTTGATCGTAGCACCGAGAGAGCTTTTTTAGCAGAGTCCGGGCCTCGGTTCCATCGGCAAGTTTGGCCAGTTTGGCCAGTTTTCTTGTCGACAATGGCTCTCGGGCCAGAAACAACACGGCTTCGAGCTGACTCAATTTCGACTCGGTTTCGTCAGCTGGAAGCCCGTTTTCAGGGTTATCTGCAAAATCGGAATCGGACAGATCAACTGCCAATAAAAACGACGTTCGGTGATCGTTCTTCCAGGGCTGTTGATAACGCAGTGCTGGGCTGCCTAGCAGATGTCCCAACGTATGGCAGCGAGGTTTCATGACACACAACTCTAGATATGATAGAAATTTTTATGCCTCCCGCTACCGCCAATGGGTGGGAGCCTCGGTATGGCGGGCATTTTGCCAAGAGGTCACTTCGCCCACAATTTGATGGACCGCCCGCAAGGGATCGGCGTGGATGGCCTCGAACTGTCGGGTGTGGTCGTCGTTTTCTCCAAGAGCAATCGCACAGCGAAAACGGTAAAGCCGCTCACTTCCGCCCCAGTTTTCCAGCGTGTACTCCGCAGCATTTAGCGATCGCAGAACTGATAGATGTGGCTCTAGCTGGCGAGCTAAATCGGCCTCGACGGACGCCGAGTCCGTGATTGCCGAAGACCTTGTTGCGGGAACTGTCGCTGAGGCAAGCGAAAACTGCGAGTCGCGCATCACTGACGCGAGCGGCTGAGCGGCTAGCTCGACCTCCGCTCGCTGCTGCAAAGTCTGCGTTGCATGAGTTGCTGTAGGGGCGAACCGAGGGGCTGTTTTGGGGGAGTCGATGGCCCAAACCGTAGCGGTGGCCGACTCCTCCCAGCCAAAGGATTGTTTGGCCGACCTGACCGTCCGCTGGATGACGCCCACCGCCGCCGCCGGCAGCGGGCCGTAGTAAACCCAGGCGGCTGGCAAACCGACCAGTACGACCAACATCACAATAGCTCGAAACACTGTAGCCATAGCATCCATGCCCAGGGGCTCAATCTCTGAAAGGTCAAAAGCGAGAGGGCCAATAATAGCGACCAGCGATTTCAGGCCGCAATGGCAATTGGGCACTTGCTGCTAAGCGTGAGTTAGAAACCTTCATTCTAGCGCCTAGCAACTAGCGACCAGCGCCTATAATGCCAGCATGTCCAAGCATATCTACCTCGACCACAATGCTACCACGCCGCTGTTGCCTGAGGTGGCCGACGCCATTCACGAGGCCTCGCTGCGCTACACAGCAAACCCTGGCAGCCAGCACGAGCCTGGCCGGCTAGCTCGACGTGCCCTCGAAGCGGCTCGCCTGCGCGTGGGCGAGCTGCTCGGCGCCCGTATGGCCGGCATGGCCGCAGACCGAGTCATTTTCACCAGCGGAGGCACAGAAGCCGCAAATCTAGCCCTTTTTGGCCTCTTAGGATCGCCCGCTTCGGCGGGTCAGCCTCGACGGGCGGGAACAACACCCCATCTGCTCACCTCAAAAATCGAACACCCCTGCATCCTCGAAACCGCTGGCCAACTCTCAAACTGCGAGATCGAGCATCTCGATGTCAACACACACGGCGTGGTCGACCTCGAACAATTCTGCCGCCAACTGCGTTCCGATACACGACTTGTCAGCGTCATGCTAGCAAACAACGAAACCGGCGTACTCCAGCCAATCGCCGAAATGGCTGCTCTCTGTGCCGAGCAAAACGTTGCCATGCATTCCGACGCGGCCCAGATGGTTGGCAAGTTGCCCGTCGATTTTACCGACTTGAACTTGTCGGCCATGAGCATCGCCGCCCACAAGTTTTATGGCCCGCTGGGAATTGGGGCACTCGTCGTCCGACACGACCTGCCGCTGCAACCAACCTTGTTCGGCGGTCACCAACAAGCAGGTCTTCGCCCCGGAACCGAAACGGTCGCCTTGGCGATTGGCATGCAGACGGCACTCGATATTTGGCATCGTAACGCCGCTGAAAGCGTCGAACGCATCAGACAGCTTCGTGACCAGTTCGAACAAACAATCACCACCGATTTACCCACCGTCGAGATTATCGGCAGCGGCGCAACCCGGTTGCCGAACACATCAAATTTGTCGTTTGTAGGAATGAACCGGCAGGCCTTGCTAATGGCGCTCGATCAGGTCGGTGTGGCCTGTTCGAGTGGCTCGGCTTGCGCAAGTGGGTCAAGCGAGCTGTCGCCGGTACTGCTGGCGATGGGGCTGAAAAAGTCGGTAATCGAGGGGTCGATCCGATTCAGCTTGGGGGTGACAACCACAGCCGCCGAAATCGAAGCTGCGTGTCGTCGTATCCTGGGTGTCTGCCAGCGGTTACGTTGATCGAAAAAGTGCTCTCAAACCGCTAAAAAAACGCCTTGGCACCCTGCCTGTTGAGACGTCTATCGGGTAGAATTACGGTTTGACTTTTTGGACAAGCTGTTGCCGCTCGTCGGCTGTTTTTTGAACATTTTTTTCCTACCCAAACTGGACGGAACCATCGTGGTCTACGGGGTGTCGCGAATCGCACTGCCAAGCTCTGATTTGGGCGATTCGCTGCGCGCAGAGGTCGTCCCCGAATTCGTAGCTGGCCCCGAAAATCGGCTCGCACTTCCTGCACTCGAGCTGTTGCTAGCTGGCGACGATCTTTCCGCAGCGGCACAACTTTTTAATCCGTTGGTGCTACTCGGTTCAACCGGAACAGGCAAATCACATCTGGCTCGCGGTATCACTCGACGTTGGCAGGCGCGCCTCTCGGAGCCGGAGGTCGCCCAATCTCAGGTAGAGTATTTTACAGCGATCGATTTCGCACGACAGTTGCGTGCTGCTCGCGAAGAAGGCCAACTCGACCGTTTCCGCGATCGATTGGCTGGCCTGCGTTTGCTGGTTATCGAAGATCTTCACCGCTTGCCGCTTCGCACGTTTGTCCAACGCGAACTGCGTGACACGCTTGATGTGCTGACCGAAGCCGGGGCCGTCGTGGTCGTTACTGCCCAACAGCCTCCCGCAGCTATGGCTGGTCTCGAAGCAGGCCTTCGCGACCGTCTGTCCAGCGGACTAACCGTGCGGCTACAAACACCTGGATTCGAGGCTCGACAAGAGCTGTTACAGCTTATCGCGGCAAGTCAGGGTATTCAGCTCAACGACGAACAACTCCGAACACTAGCTCACAAAGTCGAAGGCCCAGCACCGCAGCTATTTCGGGCCTTGGCTGAATTCAAATTGGCCGACGTGTTGCCTGCTGACTCAGCTCGTTCTCCACTCAAACTGAAACAAATTATCGCTGTAGTAGCTCGTTTTTATTCACTAACTCAGGCGGCGCTATGCAGCTCGGCGCGGCGCAAATCGCTAGTTTATGCCCGTAGCATCGTAATTCATCTTGCTCGCACGCTAACCGATCAGAGTTACTCACAAATTGGCCAAGCCCTCGGTCGACGCGATCACACAACCATCATGCACGCCTGTCACACCATCAAACAACGACTCGCTACCGACGCCGGTGTTCAACAAGATATCGAAGAACTAAGACGCGTTTTAACCGCTGTGTAACCCCTACCGCGCCGGAACATATGAATCACGAAATTCAACACCCCAACTATAATCCGGTGGAAAACTTGTTTCAAACCTGTCGATAACTGTCCAAAAACACCTGCTTTTTTAACCGTTTCGTTTTTAAACACCCACTTTGCTCGGTTATCGACACCGTGACAACACCCCATCGACACTTTATTAACAACTTATCCACACCCACACAAATTACACAAACGCGGATGCTATCAGTATTTATGTCTCACAACTGATGACTAACGACATCTTTGTGCCACACATTACTACTACTAATAACTATAAAAAGAATATTAAAAAACCTATCTAACAGGAGGTGACTGTTGTCTACAGCTCTAGAAGCAACCCATGAAGGGGAACCCGCGGCAGAGTCCTCCCGACCAACCGGAAAGGCTGGCCCTACTATGAAGATCTCTTGTGATCGCGAGCAACTGTTGCAAGCGTTTCAAACCGTGGCCTCAGTCGCACCTTCGCGGAGTCCAAAGCCAATTTTGCAAAACGTCAAGCTTGAAGTTACCGATCAAACGGCGACGCTACTGGCGACCGACTTGGAGGTTGGTATCCGTCATGAAGTTACCGGTATCGATATTCAGTCGTCAGGAGTGGCGATTTTATCGGTCACGCGATTTGGCTCGATCTTGCGAGAAAGTACCGACACGACCTTGCATATTGAGTCCGACGGTCAAGGTACGACCATTCGCGGCGAGCGAAGCCAGTTTCGCTTGCCCGCCGAAAATCCGGCAGAGTTTCCGCAGGTGGCCGGCTTTGACGAGAGCGATTTTCATACGGTTCCTGCCCGCCTGTTGCGAGAGTTGATTCGCCGCACCGCCTTTGCCACGGATAACGAGAGCAGTCGCTACGCGTTAGGTGGTGTCAAGCTCGAAGTCGAAGACGACCAGCTCACCGCGATTGGTACCGATGGTCGTCGACTTGCCAAAATGACCGGACCGGTCGGCACCAACGGCAAGGCGATCGACGCCTCGCAAACGACCATCATACCCACTCGCGCGATGACACTCATTGAACGGGCAGTCGATCCGGCCGAAGACGAAGTAAGAATTGCTGTCAAAGGCAACGAGTTTCTTGTACACACCGCTCGAGCGACGATCTCAGCACGAATGTTGGAAGGACGTTTTCCCGATTGGAAAAAAGTGTTTCCCGAGTCAGGCGGTGGCGTAAAGCTCGATTTGGCCGTCGGCGCAACACTCACCGCTGCCAGACAAGCTCAGATAGCCACCAGTGACGAGAGTCGCGGCATCGATTTTACGTTCGGCGAAGGCATGTTGGTTCTCTCCGGCAAAGCCGCTGAGGTTGGTCAATCGCGGGTCGAACTACCGATCGGTTACGACGGCGACGAGTTGACCGTAACGCTTGATCCCCGCTTTGTGGTCGATTTTCTCAAGGTGCTGGACGCAGACAAAACGTTTTGTTTCGAGGTCAAAGATGCCGAAAGTGCCGCTGTTTGCTCGACCGACGACGGATACGGCTATGTGATTATGCCTCTGGCTCGAGATCGATGAACAACGACACCCTGGGTGAACAATTTGAAGATTTGGAACGACGACGAGCAACCCAGCAGCGGCGATTTTTCGCCCGCCGTCCCAAACAGATCGGCAACGTACTGGCCCAAGTCGTGCAACGCCACGGCTACGCCCAAGTTCGCGCCACCGGCGAACGAGACGAAGCTTGGCTTGAAGTTGCTGGTGAAGCTGTTGCTTCAGCAACCCAAGTAGGTGCACTAAAACGCGGAGTACTAGAAATCCAAGTTGCCAACTCGCTACAGATGCAAGAACTCACATTTCGCAAAGAAAAGTTAATCAAAAAGTTACAAACCGCTTTGCCCGACGCTGGCATCAAACAGCTACGATTTCGCCTCGGACAAGTCAAATAAAATAGCAGTCGCGATAACTAACCACCACGGCACGACGAGCACGACGTAAAAAACAAAGAACGTTTTTTCGTCGTGCCGCTGTGGTTCAATTTCTCCCGCATATATCACACAAGTGCAATAGCAAAGTAAAATATGGCAAGCGATAGCACCAACAGTAACGAAGCAAATGCCGAATACGGCGAAAAAGACCTCGAGCACCTCAGCGATTTAGAGCACGTTCGTGAGCGGCCAAGTATGTACATCGGCGACACGACCGGTCGCGGCCTGCATCACTTGGTCTACGAAGTGGTCGACAACTCGATCGACGAGGCGATGGCCGACTACGCCAACGAGGTGTTTGTCTCGGTCAACTCCGACGGCTCGGTCACGGTCGAAGACGATGGCCGTGGCATCCCGGTTGAAAAACATCAGCAGCTATCCGAGCAGATGGATCGCGATGTCTCGACGATCGAAGGCGTGATGACCGTTCTCAAATTTGGCGGCAAGTTCACTAAGGGCGCCTACCAGACTTCCGGCGGTCTGCACGGTGTCGGCGTGACGGTCGTCAACTTTTTATCCGAATGGTGCGAGGTCGAAGTTTGCCGCGACGGGCACGTTTATCACCAGGAGTACGAGCGAGGCGTTCCCAAGGGCGATGTCCGCCGCGTCGGCACGACCGACAAACGGGGCACCAAAACCACCTTCAAGCCCGACCCGCAGATTTTTCAAGTCACGAAATTCGTTTACGGCACGTTGGTCAAGCGATTGCAGGAGCTAGCGTTTCTCAATAAGGGTGTGAAAATCACGGTCGCCGATGCCCGCAATAACGAAACCGAGACCTTTCAGTACGAAGATGGCATCCGCGAGTTTGTCAAGCATCTCAACCGCGCAAGCGATGTCGTTCACGCCGACGTGCTGTCGGTCGAAGGCGAAAGCGAGGGCGTCCGCCTCGACGTCGCCTTGCAATACTCGGGCGAATATACCGAAAACGTCCACACCTACGTCAACAACATCAGCACGACCGAAGGCGGCACACACCTCTCCGGTTTTCGCACAGCACTCACTCGCACGCTCAACGCCTACGGCAAAAAAAGCGGCCTGTTCAAAGATCTTGTCCCTTCGGGCGAAGATGTCCGCGAGGGTCTCACGGCCGTGGTCAGCGTTCGCGTGCCACATCCGCAGTTCGAAGGCCAAACCAAAACGAAGCTCGGCAACAGCGAAGTCGAAGGCATCGTCAACACGACGTTTGGCGATTACTTGGCGAAGTTTTTGGAGGAGAACCCTAAAACAGCCAAGGCGATGGTCCGAAAAACGATCGTCGCTGCCGAGGCCCGCGAGAGCGCCCGCAAGGCTCGTCAGCTTATCCGCGAACGCAAAGGCGCCCTCTCTGGCGGTGGTCTGCCCGGCAAACTTCGCGATTGTTCCAGCAAAGACGTCGACAAGTGCGAGCTGTTTTTGGTGGAAGGTGACTCGGCCGGTGGCAGTGCCGAGGGCGGTCGACTGCGCGAATACCAAGCAATCCTCCCTTTGCGCGGAAAAATCATCAACGCCTACAAGTCGCGCGAAGACAAAGTGCTCGCCAACGAAGAAGTCCGCAGCATGATCGCCGCCGTCGGCATTGGCATCGGCGAAGACCAAGACCTCAGCAAACGCCGCTACGGTCGGGTCGTGATTATGACCGATGCCGACGTCGATGGTTCGCACATTCGCACGCTGCTGCTTACATTTTTCTATCGTCAGATGTACGACCTCGTCGCCCAAGGTCACGTTTACGTTGCTCAACCGCCGCTATTCCGCGTACGCAAAGGCAAGAAATCGGAGTACGTTCAGACTGAAGACGCGATGAAGACGCAACTCCTCGACCTCGGCCTTAGCGACAGTGTGTTCGACGCAGGCGACGGCGAGCTGATCGACGGCGAACGGATGGAAAAACTCTGCCGCACAGTGGCCGCGCTCGAAGACGCTATCATCGCGCTCGAACGTCGCGGCATCAGCCTAAAAATTCACGCCGAAAGGCAAGACCCACAGACGCTCAAGCTGCCTGTGTATCACGTCTTTCTCGGGCATGACGAGCACTGGTTCACTACCCGTGCCGGTCTCGACGCCTATGTCGCCGAACAAGAAAAAGCTCTCGGCCACGAACTCCGCATCGACGCCGGCACTTCCGCCCTCGCTGCCGCACCAGAACCCACTGCCAACGGCGAACCCGCCGGCGAGTCTACTTCGACGGGCGGTGAACCCAGTATCGAGCCTACCGGCCCCAGGCTCCGTATCGTCGAACTCCACGAAGTCCGCACGATCAACACGCTACTCAGCGACCTGGACGGGCTAGGCTTTTCGATCGAAGCACTCATTGCCAAAGATCGCACCGGTCAAGAAGGCTCGCGCTATGTTTTGCGCCGCGGCGACAGCGAAACCGGCCTTGCCGATTTACGCGGCCTACCAACAGCCATACGTTCGGCGGGCGAGAAAGGGTTGCAGATCACACGTTTCAAAGGTCTTGGCGAAATGAATGCCGAAGAGCTACGCGAAACGACGCTTGACCCGACCAACCGCACCTTGCTGCGAATCACGATGGAAGATGCCGGCGCCGCTGACGACCTCTTCCGCATTCTTATGGGCGACAATGTCGAACCCCGCCGCGAATTCATTCAGAAACACGCGCTTGATGTGAAGAATCTTGATGTGTAAATCCAATCCCTCAGCCCTCCTGAAAGTCGTCGGATCAGTATGAGCGGCCTGTGGTTTTGGAGCGTGCAGCCTAGAGCTTTCAGCAAAGTCGTCAAGATCTGCAAGAAGGTATCATCGATTAGTGCCAAGAAAGTTTCATGAAGAATTCTGCTTTGGAGTTGAACCGCCGCGCAGTGGCGCTCTGCGACGAAATTTCTCGGCTCGCTGACTCGCTACACGTTGGCTATTCAACAGCCGCTTGTGGCACGACACTCTATGATTTCGGAGTCGCTGTGTCAGGTAGTCTAGAAGCGGGATTGATGCTTGCGCGCGTTTGCTTGGCAGATTTGGCAACAGTGAATCTAGCGAATAGCGACCCGGCTCTTGGTCCATGGCCGCTCGTCGAGGTGGCCACCGATCAGCCGATCGCTGCCTGCATGGCTTCTCAATACGCTGGCTGGGAAGTGAAAGGCGAAAACTTTTTTGCGATGGGATCTGGCCCAATGCGGGCGGCAGCAGGGCGAGAGCCGTTGTTTGCGGATATTGGGTATCGCGAGCAGTCGGACGAGTGCGTTGGTGTGCTCGAGTCTGCCAAGTTGCCGCCTAACGACGTCTGCCTCGACATTGCCAGCATATGCGGTATCGAACCCTCACGGCTGACGCTGCTGGTAGCTCCGACAAGTAGCCATGCCGGGACGTTGCAGGTCGTTGCGCGCAGTGTCGAGACGGCGCTGCACAAGTTGCACGAGTTGGGGTTTGATTTGTCGCGCGTGATGCAGGGCATGGGGCTAGCGCCGCTGCCGCCGATCGCCGACGAGGATCTTGCCGCGATCGGGGTCACCAACGATGCGATTTTATTCGGGGGACAGGTGGTGTTGAAAGTGACCGGCGACGATGCGTCGCTGGAAGCGATCGGGCCGCGATTGCCAAGTTCGGCATCTGGCGACTACGGAAGGCCTTTTATTGAGGTGATGGCCAGTCACAACAACGACTTTTATCAGATCGATCCGCTGCTGTTCAGCGCTGCAGAAGTACGATTAGAAAACATTGATACCGGCAGCCATTTTACATTTGGGGAATTGAACCCAGGCGTACTGCAACAATCGATGGGCAGAAGGTAGAATGAAAATCGCTATTCTAGGTTCGGCCAGCAGCTGGTATGTCGGCGATTTGCGGCGGGCGGCGGGCGATGTGCATAGCATCGTACCAGTGACCTATCGGCATCTTACTGCGCAAGTGGACGATGCAGGCGTGGGATTGCGGTCGGACGCGACCGAGCTACGTCAGTTTGATGCGTTGTTAGTGCGGTCGATGCCGCCAGGGAGCTTGGAGCAAGTTATTTTTCGCATGAATGCGTTGGCCAATTTGGCGGACGCAGGTGTGAGCGTGGTGAACTCGCCACGGGCGATCGAAATTGCGGTTGATAAGTATCTCACGACTACAAAACTTCAAGCTGCGGGGCTCTTGGTACCTCGTACGGTTGCCTGCCAGACTTGGGAACAAGCGATGGAAAGCTTCGCGACGCTTGGCGGCGATGTGGTCGTGAAGCCGCTGTTTGGCGGCGAAGGCCGGGGCATTACGCGCGTCGACGACGAGGCGATTGCCCAGCGGGTTTTCAAAACGCTCGAACAAATCGGTGCAGTTATCTATTTGCAAGAATTCATACCGCACGAAGGCTGTGACCTGCGCGTAATGGTGATCGGCGAGCGTTTGCTCGGTATGCGTCGTCGGCATCCACATGATTGGCGGACGAACATCAGCCGTGGCGCAACAGCCGAGCCGCTAGAGGTTTCGGACGAGCTGGCAGAGTTAGCACGTAGCGCGGCAGCCGCCGTGGAGACAACGATCGCCGGCGTTGATTTCCTGCCGGGCAAGGATGGTCGGCTGTACGCGATTGAGGTGAACGCCGTGCCGGGCTGGCGGGCTTTGGCGCGCGCGTTAGATGTCGACGTGGCGAAGCTGGTTTTGAGTGTTCTCTAGCCGATGGACGCTATTTGCCGGTTATTCCGGCAAGAGTCCTTCTTTTCCGGCGAATACCTGGTAGATCACGGGTGTTTTCGATGCCCGCCGAATAGACTTTTTCTCGGAAATTGACGCGTCCCGTCGACATTTGCTGTGCGGGGATGCGCAAATAGCGAGGTACACTATCTGGTCAGTCAATTTGTCCACTGACATCACCCCATACGGGAGGAACTACCCATGCTCGATACTTTGTTTCTGATGGCTGCCGTGGTCGGAGGCACGGTGATGGTTTGTCAGTTTTTGATGACCATGTTGGGCTTGGGCGACGATGGTGCTGACTTTGGCGATGGTGATGTGGGCGGTGATGTCGGCGTAGACGTCGGCGACTTCGATGGTGGTGGCGACCTTGATGTCGACGGCGATCACCACACGCCGATACATCATGCTGCGGACGCCGATGTCGATCATCCGGGAAGTTCGTGGTTGTTTCAAGTGCTGTCGTTCCGCACGGTCGTGGCGGCGCTAACGTTCTTCGGTCTGGGCGGCGCATGGTCGTCGTCGAGCGGTCACACTCCTGGGTTGTCGTTGTTTATTGCTTTTGCAGCCGGTGGCAGCGCGATGTTCGGCATGTACCACCTGATGAAGGCGATTTATAACCTGCAAAGCTCGGGCAATGTCGATATCCGCAACGCCGTCGGCCAGCCGGCGAAAATTTATATCCCGGTGCCCTCGGCGGGCGAGGGAAAAGGCAAAGTCCAAGTCACCCTGCAAGGACGCACAATGGAGTACGAAGCAGTCACGGACGACGACGAAAAACTCAGCACAGGCGAAAACGTGATCGTCGAAGCAGTCGTCGGTAGCGACATCGTCAAAGTGATGCGTACGTAATCCAATCGCAATGCGATCGTGAACATACCAATCAACTAACAGGGGAGATAACCATGCATAGCAATTTATTACTCTTTGCAGACCTATTTGGCATTCCGACGCCTGCGTTCGTAGGGGCAGCGGGCATACTGACGGTCATACTTTTCTTCGGCACGATCATCCTGCTGAAAAGCAACTACAAACGTTGTAGCAGCAATCAGATCTTGGTGATTTTTGGTAAGACGATGAAGGGCCAAGCGGCGAAGACGGTGCATGGCGGGGCGGCTTTTGTGGTGCCGTTGCTGCAAGACTACCGCTACCTGAGCCTCGATCCAATTCAGATCGAAATACCGTTGCGAGGTGCCTTGTCGATCGAAAACATTCGCGTCAACGTGCCGAGTGTGTTTACGGTGGCGATTGGCACGACGCCCGATGTGATGAACAATGCGGCGATTCGTTTGCTGGAGCTTTCCACTGCGGAAATTCGCAAACAGGCCGAGGAAATCATTTTTGGCCAGTTGCGGCAGGTCGTCGCGTCGATGGGTATTGAGGACATTAACCGCGACCGTGAAGCGTTTTTGACGCACATTCTAAACTCGGTCGAGCCTGAACTGAAGAAGATCGGCCTGGTGCTGATCAACGTCAACATCACCGACATCACCGACGAAAGCGGCTATATCGATGCGATCGGCCAGAAGGCGGCTTCGCAAGCGATTCAGCAGGCGCGCGGCGACGTTGCCGACGAAGTCAAGACGGGCGAAATCCGCGTCGCACAGGCCAATCGCGAGAAGGCGATCGAAGTGGCCAACGCCACCAAGCTGCGAGAGATGGGAACCCGTGAGGCGGAGCGTGAGCAAGCGGTTCGCATTGCCGAGTTGGAAAAAGAGCAAGTCGTCGGCGAACAATCGGCCAGTTTTGAGCGCGAGATGCAGGTGAAAAACGCCGAGCAGCAGATGCGTATTTCGGTGGCCAACGCGAACGCGAAGGCGGTCGATGGCGAAAATATCTCGGAGGCGGCAATCGCGAAGTCACAAGCGACATTGTTGGTCGAGCGGGCTGAGGCTTACGAACGGGGCGAATCGCGCAAACGTGAGGCCGAGGCGGCAGTGCTTGAAGTCGAAAACCGCGCGATGGCTAAGGCCGCCTTGGCAGAAGCAGAAAAAATCGAAGCCGAGCAACGAGCGGAGTTTGAAGCTCCAGCAAAGGCTCGAAAGGCAAAAATCCTGGTCGACGCCGAGGCCGAAGCGGGCAAGCGGCGATTGGAAGCCGAAGGCCAAGCCGCGGCGATCTACGCCAAGTTAGAGGCCGAAGCTCGCGGTCAGTACGAGATTTTGGCCAAAAAGGGCGAGGGCTTGAAGCAGATCGTCGCAGCGTGCGGTGGAGCGAAAGAAGCTTTCCAGCTGATGATGCTTGAACACATGGACAACTTGGCCGACGCGTCGGCCAAGGCGATCTCGAACATCAAGTTCGATAAGATCGTTGTCTGGGAAAACGGCGGCTCGGATGGTCGCTCGAACACGGCCGACTTCCTTCACAAAATGGCGGGCACGCTGCCGCCGATGATGCAAGTGATGCGCGATATCGGTGGAGTGGAAATTCCTGAGACGTTTGCCAAGTTGGCCGGCAACCAAGACGAATCGACGAAGCCGAAGAGCAGCCGCTCGCCAGCCGTCAGTCCTGGGCAGAGCGTGCCACCACCAAGCGACACGCCGCCCGCGACGGAATTGGCATAAACACCCTGGTTCCCAGGCTCTGCCTGGGAACCCAATGCACTGCAGGCTCTGCCTTCTGCCTAGGGAGGCAGAGCCTCCAAAGCAGTGCGGTCCCAGGCAGAGCCTGGGACCGAGGAAAATCAGGATACTTACAGGCTAGAAGCCAATTCCACGATGGCTCACGGATCGTCTTGGACCATGTGTAGCGTGCGGGTCGGGAAGGCGAACTGCACGCCAAGCTCGTCGGCGAGTCGGATGATGTCTGAAAACAGGTTGTGGCGCGATTGCAGCTCGGAGCCCCAGTCGGGGCAATGCACGAAGCAGTAGAGCATGATGTCGAGCGAGCTGGGGCCGAAGTCGTTGAAGTAGACGTGGAAGTAATCTTTGCGTGTGTTCGGATGGTTGCGGATTAGCTCGCGGACGCCTTCGCAAAAGGCTTCGAGCTGGTCGGGCGTGGTGTCGTATTGCACGCCGAGCGTTGTTTTGATGCGGCGGTAGCGACGGCGGCCCATGTTGTCGACGGCGGCGGTCGTGAGGTGGCTGTTGGGCAAGGTGACTAGCGAATTGTAAAACGTGCGGACGCGCGTGCTGCGGAATCCGACCGTCTCGACGGTGCCTTCGGCGCCTTCGGTGACGATCCAATCGCCGACTTCAAAGGGCCGATCGAACAGCACGGTCAACGATCCGAAAAAGTTGGCGACAGCGTCTTTCGAGGCAAAGGCAATCGCTGCACCGCCGATTCCCAAACCGCCGAGGAGTCCGAGAATCGGGACGTCGAAAGTTTGCGCAGCGGTCAATAACGCGATGCACGTGGCCAAGATTTTTAGCGATTTGGAAACTAGCGGCACTAGCAAGTCGTCGAACTTGGTGTCGGTGCGCAGTGCCTGTCGGGCCAAGTATTTCGCCGCGACGTCGATCACCGCGAAGGCCGTCCAGGCGGCGGCGTAGATCGTGAAAAGTTTTAAGACTGCTAACAGAACATTCAGCGTCGCGGGCGGCAGGCCGATGAGCTTGGTGCCCCAGTACCAGGTGGCTGCGTTGACGAGCCGCCCGATGGGTCGCCAAATTTTCGCCCGCGCAGCAAGTTCTTCTTCTTCGACGTAGTCGTCCAACCAACGTGAGCTGACGAGCGAAAAGAGCCAACGCGTCAGCGAGTCGGCGAACAGACCGATGAAAATCAGCGCAAGCAAGCAGATCCATTGATAGTCGGGCAGGAGGAAGGTTTTGTGAAGTAAAAAATCAGGAAAGACGCTGCGGAGGCGAATCGCAAAGGGTTTTTCGATCTCCTCGATCTTTGCCGTTTTTTCGCCGGCGGTGTTGGCCTGTTGCGGTGTCGGAATTGGGGTTTGATCAAGTGTGTTGTAGAGGGTTTCGATGCCCTCGCAAGTTGCTTGGCTGAATCGCCAATTGCTGTCGTCTTTGTTGCGTCGCATAATCAATTCGGCAGCTTCGGGCAGCGAGCCAGAGATCGTGCCGAAGCCGAATGGAGCGGAGTGATCGTTTTCGTCGGGAAATTCTTCCCACAACCACTTATCGTCAAGCGTTACTTGGGTCAGTCGCTTAATCACGACATGCAACTGATACGCGACATTCGGTCCGCTGGTGGCGGTCGCTTCTTTGGTCAGTTTTCCGAGGTCGAGGCAGGAGACGGCCAGCTCGGTCTCTTTGTCACGCATCGCGCGCAGAAATGTCCGAAGCGTCGCCCGCGGGCTGTGCAGCTCGGGCAGCGGCTTGACGGTCGGCGGCGTAGTTTCAGGCTCTTGCGCTTTGGAAGCTGTGAGTAGAGAACAAAATAGCAATAGGGCCAGGAGGATCTTACGCATGTGTGATTGTGAGCTTGAGCCGTAGGATTGTGGAATCGTAGAGGTCAGTTTCAATCGCTGGTGAGGCTTTGTCCAGGGCAATGGCTGTTGAATGTGCAATGGCCAAGCCCCAATGACCAAGCCCCAATGGCCGATGATCGGAAGAATCTAGCCCCCCCCCGCTTTCTTCTGCGGGCATTCTAACTCACAATACACGCATGTCCTCGATTAGCACTCAGCCATCAGCTCTCAGCACTCAGCCCACCGTCAACGTGGCCGATCGGCTGGCGACCATAGCACAGCGGCAGCCTGACGCGGTGGCTGTGGCAGCGCCTGGGCGTGGCGATGTGGCAGGCCAGAATTCTTACGCTACTTGTACTTTTGCCGAATTGGATCGCGATGCGTCGGCACTCGCCCGCGGTTTCGTGGAAATGGGCGTGCAGCCGGGCACGCGGCTTGTGCTGCTGGTAAAACCTGGCTGCGAATTTGTGAAGCTGGTGTTTGCATTGTTACGAAGCGGAGCGACGGCCGTGCTGATCGATCCGGGCATGGGACGTAAGCATCTGGTGAAGTGCCTGTCGGCGGTCGAGCCGGAAGGGTTTGTCGCGATCAGCTCAGCGCAGGCGGTACGGACGGTGTTGCGGCGGCGTTTTTCACGGTGCAAATTGAACGTGACGGTCGGCTGGCGTTGGTTTTGGGGCGGCAATACTTTTGATCAACTGTTGCAAATGGGCAAGGCATCGACCGTAACGCTGCCATTGACTCGTGCCGACGACGCGGCAGCGATCATTTACACCAGCGGCAGCACTGGCCCGCCGAAAGGTGTGCTGTACACGCACCAGATGTTCGACACGCAAGTCGCAGAGATTGGCGGTCACTACGATATTCGGCCCGGCGGATTCGATTTGGCTTGCTTTCCGCTGTTCGGATTGTTTAACTCCGCGATGGGTGTGACGACCGTTTTCCCCGACATGGATTTTTCGCGTCCGGCGTCGGCCGACCCTACAAAGCTGCTGGCTGCTGCGAACGATTGGTGCGTCACGCAGGCGTTTGCTTCGCCAGCGGTGTGGAGCAAGCTCAGCCAGTATTGCGAGAAACATGGCGAGCAGATTCCAACGCTGAGGAAAGTCTTTTCGTGTGGGGCACCAGTACCAGCGAAAGTCTTGGCGAGAACATTGGCGTGTGTGAGTGCCGATGCCGAAATGCACACGCCGTACGGAGCGACCGAGAGTTTGCCGATCGCGTCGATCGAGGCGGCAGAAGTGCTGTGCGAAACCAGCCAGCGAACGGACGAAGGGGCTGGGGTGTGCGTCGGGCGCAAGTTTGGCACGATCGATTGGCGGACGATTCGGATTACTGACGAGCCTATTGCTTCGAGGGATGCGTGCGAGGAATTGCCGATAGGCGAAATCGGCGAGTTGATTGTGCGCGGACCGCAAGTTTCGCCGAAATATCTCGAGGACGGAAGGCGGAAGGCGGAAGGCGGAATTACCGAACCGCGACCGTTAGGGAGCAAACATAATGTGTTGGCCAAGATCGTTGATGGCGAGACGGTGTGGCATCGCATGGGCGATGTCGGCTATTTTGATGAGCAACAGCGTTTTTGGTACTGCGGACGGAAGGCGCATCGGGTGAAAACGGTCGAGGGGACGCTGTTTACGATTCCCGTGGAAGCGATGTTTAATACGCTGCCGTTCGTAGACAGAAGCGCCGTGGTCGGCGTTAGTTCAGGCAAAGAACAGACGCCAGTGCTATTCGTAAAACTATGCGTACCCGAAGGCAAACGCATAATCTTGTGGCGGAATGCCAAGGCCGACCTCCGTGATTTCGCTGTCCAGCATACTCAACTCCAGTCGATAAAGCAGTTTATCCATGTAGCGGATCTGCCCGTGGATGTTCGTCATAACGCAAAAATTAATCGAGAAAAGTTAGCTGCTGGTGCGAATTCAAAGTTGGAAGGGCTTGGTTGATGCAAGCACTCGTTACCGGTGGCGGCGGATTTTTGGGCCGTTATATTTGTGAGCAACTCGTTGCCCGGGGCGATCAGGTGCGCAGTTTTGGGCGGGGGGCGTACCCAGAACTGACAGCGCTCGGCGTAGAAGTTGTGCGAGGCAACATCGCCAACCTAGGCGACGTTAGCGAAGCCTGCCAAGGCGCTGATGTAGTCTTCCACGTCGCCGCCCGCCCCGGCACCTACGTCCAACCCCAACCCTACTACGAAGCCAACACTGTTGGAACGCAAAACATCATCGATGCGTGCCGACAGCATGGCGTATCGCGGTTGGCATATACGAGCAGCCCAAGTGTCGTATTTTCTGGTATCGACCAAGAAAACGTTGACGAAACGGTTCCGCTCGCGCTCGAATGGCTGGCAACGCATCGCAGCTATTATTCGCACAGCAAAGCATTGGGCGAGCAAAAAGCGTTGGCTGCCAACAACGGTCGCCTGCGCACGTGTGCGCTGCGACCGCATCTGATTTGGGGGCCACGCGACCAGCATCTCATTCCGCGTTTGATCAACCGGGCGAAATCGGGTCGGTTGCGACGCGTCGGAGACGGCACAAACTTCGTCGACATGATCTACGTCGAAAACGCGGCTGAGGCCCATTTACTGGCGGCGGACGCGCTGGCTGACGAAAACTCGCCGGTGGGGGGCAAGGCATATTTTCTCAGCCAGGGCGAGCCGGTGAATTGTTGGCAATGGATTGACGAAATCTTAGCTTTGGCCGGGTTGCCGCCAGTGCAAAAATCGATCTCGCAAACAGCGGCTTGGCGAGTTGGAGCGGTTCTGGAGAATGTCTATCGCTTGCTAAGGCTCAACGGCGAGCCACCGATGACGCGGTTTGTTGCGGCACAACTGGCCACGTCGCACTGGTTCGATATCTCGGCGGCGCGGCAAGATTTTGGCTACGAGCCGCGTATTTCGACGACGGAGGGAATGCGGCGACTGGGCGATTGGCTGAACAAAAATGCCAGCGAACCGCGAGCGTTAGCAACCGGAGCAGCAGGGGATGCGGCTAGGCGATGAGGTCAACGATAATGCGGATTGGCCGATTTGATAGGCGTTTGATTGGGCAAAGGTTGTTGCGTTGCCGCGATAAAGATAAACTGGGGTGGGGATAATCTCCCGTCCCTTACGGTCGGGGTTCTCCGTTTGTTATTTGTCATTAGTTGTAGGCTAATTTTCGTGCAAGACGTTGTGATCACCGGTATTGGAATTGCCTGTCCACTGGGCTTGGGCCGCGAGGCTGTATGGTCGGCCATCGAAAATCGGCAGAGCGGCGTCCGTGTGATCGAGCGATTGGCTCAGACCAACTACCCGACGCCTATCGGCGGCGAAGTTCTTGATTTCGAGCCAAAACAATACGTCAAGCCGCGTAAAAGCTTGAAAGTAATGAATCGCGAGACGCAGCTGGGTTTTACCGCCGCCGAATTGGCGTGGACGGATGCGAAACTCGACGAGGTAGTGCTCGACCCCGAGCGTCTCGGTGTTGTGGTGGGGACGAATAACTTTCGTTCGCAATTGGAAGACCTGATCGACTTGTATCGAGTAGCTTCTCCCAACGGTCAATTTTCGTTAGAAAATTGGAGCGAATCGATACGGGAAATGTATCCGTTGTGGATGCTAAAATATCTGCCAAATATGACTTGTTGTCACATCGGCATCGCACACGATGTGCGCGGGCCGATTAACACGATTGTCGAAGGCAACGTGTCGAGCCTGATGGCGATCATCGAAGCCGCCGATGTGATTGCTCGTGGCCGTGCCGACTTGGTGATTGCTGGGGGGGCGAGTACGATGTTGTCGGAGGTCGATCTGGTTTGGCACGGGGGCGCGGAGATGTCTCATAACTCGTCAAACCCTGCTGCGGCTTGTCGTCCCTTTGAAGCCGCACGCGATGGAACCGCGACTAGCGAAGGCTCTGGCATGTTTATCCTGGAAAGCCGCGAGCACGCCGAGCAACGCGGGGTTCGAACGCTAGCAAGCATCCTGGGGTACGGGCGGCGTTGCGAGCCTTGTGCCGATAGTCAAAAGCCGACAGGTCAGTCGATTCGTCAGTCGATCGAAGCGGCGTTGGCAATGAGCCGCCTCGCGCCTAGCGACATCGGGCACGTAAACGCCCATGGTCTGGCGACTATCGACGACGACGCGATCGAGGCCTGCGCGATCGAGCAGACCTTGGGCGAGGTGCCGGTAACGGCTCCAAAAAGCTTTTTCGGCAACCTTGGCGCTGCGAGTGGAGCCGTGGAGTTGGCCGTCAGCCTACTTGGAATTCAACACAATGTCGTGCCGCCAACGCTCAACTACGAGCAGCCCGATCCAGCGTGCCCCGTGAATGTCGTAAGCGAGCCGCAGCCAGCACAAGCCTCGACCGTATTGGCGCTGAACCACAAATTGACGGGGCAGGCAGTGGCGCTGGCGGTTGGTGGGGAGTAGCCGAGTTACCCTCTCCGCATGGCGCGATCGATGTCGCGTTGCATGTCTTTTTTCTTGAGCGACTCGCGCTTGTCGAAGGTTTTCTTGCCTCGGCAGATGCCCATCAGCACTTTGGCGCGACCGCGAGTGAAGTACATTTTGAGCGGCACTAAAGTGAGGTTTTTTTCGAACGCCTGCGCAGCGAATTTGTGAATTTCGCGGCGATGCAGCAGCAACTTGCGCGGGCGTTTGGGGATGTGGTTGAGCTGGTGGGCGAAGCTATATTCTTGGATGTCGCAGCCTAAGAGCCAGACTTCGTCGCCTTTGACTCGTCCATGCGCTTCTTCCATCGAGATATTGCCGTTGCGTAGGCTTTTCACTTCGCTGCCAGTGAGGACGATGCCGCACTCCAGGGTGTCGAGCACCAGATAGTCGTGTCGCGCACGACGATTATGAGCGATGACCTTTTCGTTTTTCGCTGCGTCCTTCGAGTCGGTTTTCTTGTTTTTGCCTTGCTTAGCCATGCTTGCAGAATAGCTGGGCGTGGGCGTAAAAGGAAGCTCTGCCGACGTGACCAAGTTTTAAATGCCTGTGAATCTAGTCTGAAAAACAAGCTTCCTGCAAATTTGACTTGCAGAGCCACCCATTTACCTACCCCAACCGACATCCATTTTTGCCACAAACGAAGTGAACTACAACGACACAACGGACACAACGTAGATTTTACGTTGTGCCCGTTGTGTCGTCGTGGTTAATTTTTAAGCAATTCTTTCGCCATCAGGTAAATTCTCAACTGCCGCTCGCTTTACTCGGGGACTGGCGGCAAGCTAGTCGTTCCTGGCTGCAGGTCGCCTAGCGAACCGAGCACCGGCGACGAAGGCATATTCGGTAGCTCGGCAAAATGCTGATTCAAATCGGCGTGCATCTGCACGCAGCTAAGATAACGCTGCCTGACTTGCTCGTTTTCTTGGAGCAGGCCTTCGAGTCGTTTAGCGTTGGCAGGTTCGATGCTCTCGTCGAGCATTGCCCAGATCAAGGCTTCCGCCTCGTCGAGCAACATATCGTTTGCCTGGGCGAGAGATTTTTCCGGGTTGTTTTTAGGGTTGGATTTCATCGCTGTGATTCCTTTCGTAGGGTAGAGTTGATATAGCGATATTTCTGGCTTTCAACCAGAGTATTTGCTGTCTTCTACACTTCACATGCGCACAAAAAAGCCAGCCGCCGAAGGGTGCTTCCTTGCACTTGGGCGACTGGCTGTGGCGTGCTTCCCTTCACGCTGAGCTTTTCTCGTTCAACACGGCACCAAAATTAATAGGGACCGATCGAAGGTGGATTGTTGCGAAGGAAGTCGCGCGGACCGCGGACCGTGTAGTACGGATAGGAGACCTGGCCCGTAGGCGGACTTGGGTTGTAGTTGTAAGATTCGGGATAACCGCCGCTGTGGGGACAGAAACCACTCGCAACGCGTCCGACCAATTTTTGACACAAGCCACAACCTCGCCCACCGCACGACGAGCAACCACCGCTAGAACAGCAACCGCCGTCGCCGCAGCAACCGCTAGCACAACCGCCGTCACAGCAACTTCCACCACAGCAGCCATCGCTACAGCAGCCATCGCTACAGCAATCGCCGGCGTAACAGCTGTCATCGCAGCCACCGCAGCAATTATCATCGCAAGCGTCGCAACCGCAGAACTGACGATCACCGAACGCAGCTAGCTCGACGGCGCTGTTTTTAGATGCAGTGGCACGGTTGCCGTCGGTTTCGATCATTGCCGTACGGAAGTTAGGCATCGCCTGCCGAATATTTCTTCTTGGCATCCGCTGTTTTTGGGCGGCAAGAAAATCGGCGCCACCACGACGGGCTTGTGGGCCAAAAACACGATTTTGAGCGCAACCAGTGGTTGCCAGGCCGACGATGGCCATCCATAACACGAATTGTTTCATTAGATATTCCCCCTGGAATTTGCTAGTCGAGAGTAGCTCTGTGGCAATTTCGCCTGTCCAAAGTGGACTGCTGGCACCACCTGCGGGCGAGCGCTCCAATCGTGCGCTAACGTGAGCTTTCCCGTGCAATTGGTATCGGCGGTATAACCGACAGAATCCAATAAATCGTTGGTCGAGAGTTTGTGTGCTAGCCCCGCTATCTGCAAACCCTAAGTATCCAAGACCCCACGGCCATCGCATCAAAACTTAGGATAATAGTTCGCTGCTAGCCTTGCTTTTGTCAAGGCTAACGCTGCCAGACGGAAAAGTTATGGAGTTGGGTGCCAGTTTTTCCATCTACGGCACCATAAAATGGAACAAGCTCGTCTACGCTCCCTGGAAGATAATCCGCATCCCAAAAGGAATGACACTATCGCTCGATAGCACGTCGGAAGCGGCCATCACCGGCCAACTTCTTCGCGGTTCCTACAAGGACAAAAAGGGCGGGTATGGTGGCTTCTCACTTACAAAAACGAACTAGACCAGCTCAGAGACCCTCGGTACTTGTGACGGAACGGGGCATCCCGCGTGGTTGTTTTTGCGTAGCGATGCGGTCAATGCTATTTTGTAAGCATGCACGCTCAACAAAATTCGCTAATCGACTTTGACCAGGTTCGCAAACAAATTCCCATCAGTATGGTGCTTGAACTCATGCACTGGGAACCCGTTGCCAAAGGTCGACACTACCCGCACCCATCCCCTGGATATCACGAGCTTGTTTGCACCGCTGGTATCACAGAAGCTGGTGAGTGGGTTACACTTAGTAATGTATCAGTATCGTCAAGCGGACATTTCAAACGCCGTGGGGAAATGCTACGCTGATTGTCGTAGGTGCGTGTCACCTATCCCTACAGATAACTTGCTTCGATGCGGTACATTAGCGAGAAACAAGCTGAGATTGCTCGACTCATGGTCGTGCCGTGATTGGATGGCTATGCGAGCGAATATAGAAATAGGCATTTAAAGTTTGACAAACTCGAAACCGCCCGAATTGATTGAGCCCATGTTTGGTACTTTAAGTTATTGTCTGGCGCGAATAGGCTGCAAATTGGCTGACTGGACATCCTCTGCAACGGAGCCAGGGCAAGTCGAATTATCGGAGGCCAAGCTCGAACGTCTTTGTCCGTCGCTCTATTGTTCGTCTACCCGAGGCAGATTACGGTGTTGGTTTCTTAACGGTTGGGGAACTCGCTACTGCATCAGAGATACGCTCATGCGAGGCGACAGTCGAGCTGCGGTCGTCGTTTCTTCGTCGCCACTCTTGGTGGCGTGCTATTGTGAAGACCTAGACGGCGTTTGCGTACTGCAATTCGACAAGAGTCTTGTTTCTGAATACGACCTTAACGTTGGGAGCCGCCTCCTGCTCTCGCTAAAATTGTATGTCTCTGATGATCCTACATATCTAGCTCCGGACATCGTTGGGAAGACGCCCGCCGACTCTAGCTACGTTAATTTTTGGCCGGTCGTAGCAGACTTTGTGTCCGACGACACTAGCAGGATTGCTACCAGAAAGAACGAGATTTCCGAGTCTGAATACGCTCGGTGCCAAGCGATGGGCGAGGCCCATCTCCTGACGTTCGGCCTTGCTGCGCGCGACGGCCGACCAGATAGGAGCGACCGTCCTTGCTTCATTGAGTTTCTACCCCAGACGGAGACCATGGCGCAGCAACCATCGGAATTCGAACCCTTGTTGCTCAAACAAGGAGACCAGCCAACAACTGAGACCGATCCAAGCATCTGGAGGAGAATCAGTTTTTTCGCGTCTCGATACTTAAAATTATGGATGTTGATATGCCCGGTTATCATCTTTTTTCTGGGCAAAGAACTTAGTCCAGAATCCATTGGTATGCTGTTTTGGCCTCTCGTAATCCTCTTCTTGGCGAGTTTATTCTTCGGACTCGGATACTACTGTTTCACCGCAATGGGCAAGCTCCGCTACGTAGCAATTCCTCTTTTGCTGGTTGTCGTACTCTTGATTGCAGCAGCCGGCATCGGATCATTTTTCTTCGAGTAAGATCATAGTTTTTCCTGAAAGGACCGAAGGTGTGTCTCTCCTGGCATTTTTGATCCGTTTCGCCCCGGGTCCTTGCGCGGCGGTTGATGTATATTACGCGAGATTGCAAGGTCCTTTCCTGCCTCGGTGCGGCGGGATGAGGATATTTCCAAAGTAATCGGCCATCATCCACTCAGAGCGGTGCTTGGCTGGATCGACGCAGACGATGGCGAAATGTTCTCCTCCCACCTGCTGGACCCGCGGGCTGATGACAACATTGGGTTTTTGCAAAGACTTGTACCGGCCAGGCTTCGACTTGGATTTTCGATTGCTACGGCGACTCGTTCGCGTGGAATGAAGCATCGGAGTTCTCCTGATAGGGGGAAGATAGAAAGTTCTTCCCCAATAGCATCTCA